>JBNMHH010000263.1:0-2627 GCA_050872665.1 Helicobacteraceae bacterium | reverse complement strand
TCCTAAAAGCGAATCAACCACAAATTTAATCAAGGTGAGTGAATCGCTCTTAATTTATGATTCGCCAAAATAGATACTTCGCTACGCTCAGTATGACGATAGGGTTAATTTTAGATTCGTGGCAAAGCCACGACAATCGAAGTAATGGCGGTGTGGCTTTCGTAGTTTTTGCTAAATTTTGGGCGTGAGACTAGACTTGGAGTCTGCGAACGCCCGAAATTTAGCAAATCTGCGAAATTGCATACCCTAGAACAAATTGTGTCTCACACACCTATTTTTTAAACACTTCCCACCCTAAATACTGCGGACAATCCAACTCATTTTCGATTTCTAGCAACCTATTATACTTTGCGATTCGCTCACTCCGCGCGGTGCTACCTGTCTTTATCTCGCCTGTATTTAGCGCGACAGCGAAATCCGCGATAAAGCTATCCTCGCTTTCTCCGCTACGGTGGCTCATAATGCAATTATACTTGTTGCGTTGCGCTAGGCGCACGGTGCTCATAGTTTGGCTAACTGAGCCGATTTGATTAGGCTTTACAAGCACGGCGTTTGCGATATTTTTGTTGATTCCCTCACGCAAAATTTTCTCATTTGTTACAAACAAATCATCGCCCACTAGCTGAATCTTGCCACCTAATTTATCGCTTAAAATCCTCCAGCCTTCCCAATCGTCCTCGCTTAAGCCGTCCTCGATTGAGACAATGGGATATTTAGCGCAAAGATTTTCATAGTAAGCCACCAAATCTGCGCTACTTAATGTGCGATTTTCCGCGCCTAGCGTGTAGTTAAATTTATCATCGACAAACTCGCTACTTGCGACATCAAGCGCCAAAGCGAAATGCTCTCCGTCCTTGTAACCTGCGCTTTTGATTGCCTTTAAAATTAGCTCGATTGGCTCTTCGTTATTTTTAAGATTCGGCGCGAATCCGCCCTCATCGCCGATACTTGTGATATGTCCGCTTGATTTTAGCAGATTTTTTAGCTCCCCATACACCTCGCTACTCGCGCGGAGTGCCTCTCTAAAGCTCTCAAACCCCAAAGGCATAATCATATACTCTTGAAAATCCACATTGTTATCCGCGTGGCTACCGCCATTTATGATATTTAGCATAGGCGCGGGTAGGATATTTGCGTTGATACCGCCTATGTAGCGATATAGCGGGATTTGAAGTGCCACCGCAGCGACTTTTGCCACCGCCATAGAAGTGCCTAGCACGGCATTTGCGCCCAGTTTGCTGTAATTTTCCGTGCCATCGATTTGGCGCATAATCTTATCAATCTCACCTTGATTAAAGGGCGAAAGCCCTACGAGTGCCTCTGTAATCTTAGTATTCACATTTTCACAAGCCTTTAACACGCCCTTGCCTTTGAATCGCGTCTTATCGCCGTCCCTCAATTCCAAAGCCTCTCTTTTGCCCGTAGATGCGCCACTTGGCACAATGGCATTGCACACGGTATCATCGCTAAGCGTTACGCTCACGCGAATCGTAGGATTCCCCCTGCTGTCTAGCACCTCATCTGCGAAAATATCATCAATGTAAGTCATTTTGTCCCCTTATTTATGTTTATTTATGCGTTTGAACGCCCATAGAATCGCCAAAAATCGCTTTGAAAGCGCGAATCTATTTCTCATCATCGCCCGAATCATCGGCGTTTTCATCTACAAACTCGATGATTTCCTCATTTGCGCCTATTTGCTCTTTGATTTTTGCCTCGATTTCATCGGCGATTTTTGGATTTTCTTTTAAGAAAATCTTAGAATTTTCCTTGCCCTGCGCGAGTTTCTTATCTTGGTAGCTAAACCACGCACCGCTTTTATCGATAATGTCTAATTTTACGCCATAATCGATTATTTCCCCAAGCCGTGAGATTCCCTCGCCAAACATTATGTCAAATTCCGCCTCTCTAAATGGTGGGGCGACTTTGTTTTTGACGACTTTGGCGCGGACGCGGTTGCCGATTGCTTGTTCGTTTTGCTTTAGACTTGCGATTCGGCGCACATCGATTCGCACACTCGAATAAAATTTTAGCGCGTTTCCGCCCGTTGTCGTCTCTGGATTGCCATAGCCGATTGTGCCAATTTTCATACGAATCTGATTGATAAAAATCACGGTGGTATTCATACGATGAAGTGTGCCTGTGATTTTGCGCAGTGCTTGGCTCATAAGCCTCGCTTGAAGCCCCACATGAGCATCGCCCATATTGCCGTCAATTTCCGCTTTTGGCGTGAGTGCCGCCACCGAATCCACCACAATTAAGTCAATCCCGCCACTGCGCGTTAGTGTCTCTAAAATCTCTAATGCTTGTTCGCCGTAATCGGGCTGTGAGACATAGAGATTTTCCACATCTACGCCCATTTTTTTGGCGTAATACACATCAAGTGCGTGTTCTGCGTCTATAAAAGCACAGATTCCGCCTTGCTTTTGGCACTCTGCGGTGATTTGCAAACTTAGCGTTGTTTTTCCGCTGGACTCAGGTCCATAGATTTCTACGATTCGTCCGCGCGGGATTCCGCCAATGCCAAGTGCCAAGTCAAGCCCGAGTGAGCCTGTGGAAATGCTATCAATCTTTTCTGTTTGCTTGTCGCCAAGCCTTATCAAAGCCCCTTTGCCAAAGGCTTTATC
>JBNMHH010000262.1:0-2627 GCA_050872665.1 Helicobacteraceae bacterium | reverse complement strand
GAAATGGCGGCGTTGAAATTCAGCACGGATTTTGTTATGCAAAGTTTTTGCCACACGGCAGCCTATCCTAAACCAGCGGACATTTCGCTTCAGGCAACTCTGCCAAACTTTATCACAAGTCGCGGTGGCGTGGCATTGCGTCCAAAAGACGGCGTGATTCACTCGTGGCTAAATCGATTTACACTGCCAGATACAATCGGCACGGGGGGCGATTCGCACACACTATTCCCCATAGGCGTGAGTTTTCCAGCGGGTAGCGGACTTGTCGCATTTGCGGCGGTAAATGGCATAATGCCCCTTGATGTCCCGCCGTCCGTGCTTGTGCGATTCAAAGGACAGATGAATGAAGGCATAACTTTGAGGGATTTAGTCAATGCGATTCCTTACTACGCGATTAAAAATGGCTTACTAACGGTTGAGAAAAAAAATAAGAAAAATATCTTTAATGGAAAAATTTTAGAGATTGAAGGGTTGCCCAATCTTAAAGTCGAACAAGCCTTTGAGCTAAGCGATGCGAGTGCGGAGCGAAGTGCGGCAGCGTGTGTGATAAAGCTAAATAAAGAGCCGATAATCGAGTATTTAAGCTCAAATATCGCGCTAATTGAGGCGATGATAAAAGACGGCTACGAATCAAAGGCGACTTTGCAAAATCGCGCAGATGCGATGAGGGCGTGGATTAAAAATCCTACACTTTTAGAGGCGGACAAAGATGCCGAGTATGAGGCGATTATAGACATTGATTTAGGCGAAATCACAGAGCCGATTGTCGCTTGTCCAAACGACCCTGATGATGTGGCAACGCTAAGTGAGGTTTTGGGGGATGCGAATCGCGCTCATAAAATCGATGAAGTATTTGTGGGAAGCTGTATGACAAATATCGGGCTTTTCCGCGCGTTTGGCGAGATTGTGAAAAATGAAGGGCAGTTAAATAGCCGAATCTGGATTGCTCCGCCTACAAAAATGGACGAAAAGCAACTCACGCTTGAGGGCTATTTGTCCGTTTTTGGCGCAAGTGGTGCGCGAATCGAAGCCCCGGGCTGTTCGCTTTGTATGGGGAATCAAGCTAGAGTAAAAGATAACGCCGTAGTTTTCTCCACCAGCACGAGAAATTTTGATAATCGTATGGGCAAAGGCGCAAAAGTATATTTAGGAAGCGCGGAGCTTGCGGCGGTGTGTGCGATTTTAGGTAGGATTCCTAGTAAAGATGAGTATTTAGACATTATCAAACGCAAGATTTCGCACAAAGAGCGCATTTATAGCTATCTAAATTTTGATAAGATTGAAAATTTCGCGCTATAAGCAAAATGGCTCGAAAATTGCTAGAAAATTGCCGTGCATATTAAACTTAATGTAAATTATTTTTGATATAATGCGGATTTATTTTTTGAATGTGCGAGGTGGTGTTTGCTAACCTTTAAGTGGAACAAAGCGTTTGTAACAAATATTGACACAGTCGATGAACAGCACAAAATGCTGGTAGATATGATAAATAAGCTAGGCGAGAGCATTTACTCCAAAGAGGAACTCGCCCCTGAGGTTTTGGATAAATACTTTGAAAATCTAGCTCTTTACGCCAAAGTGCATTTTGGCGATGAAGAAGTCTATATGGCGGAGTATAAAGTAGATTCGCGCCATCAAGACGCCCACAAACACGCCCACGCAATGTTTCTCCAAGAAGCCACCAAACTCTATGAGGGCGTGAAAAATAAGCTAATTGGCACGGAGTTTCTATTTCATTTCCTTGCAAATTGGATTACCGTGCATATTTTAGGCACGGATAAGATTATGGCAAAGCAAATCAAAAATATCCAAGAGGGCAAAACCCCCAAAGAAGCCTTTGACGCCGTGCAAGATGTCGTAGATGAGACCGTCGCACCTTTGCTTTATGCAATCAATCAGCTTTTTACACGCACTACAAATATGAACCACAAACTTATGAGCCTAAACCGCTCACTAAATGAGCAAGTCCAGCAGCGCACACAGCAGTTGCAACGCGTGAATGACACGCTAAAAGCGATGGCTTTGACAGACACGCTCACAGGGCTTGGCAATCGCCGTGCGGCGGTGGCTTACTTGCAAAATGAATGGAAAAAGCCCTTTGATGAGCGAATCACGCTTACTTGCATAATGATTGATGTGGATAAATTCAAACATATAAACGACACGCAGGGACACGAATGCGGGGACAAGGTGCTTACCACGGTGGCGACTAGGATTCGCGATTCGGTGCGGAATGATGACTTTGTGTGTAGGCTCGGTGGCGATGAATTTGTCGTGCTGTCAAATAACACGAATCTAGCCTACATAATGCAACTCGCCGAGCATATCCGCAAACAAATCGCACTCATTCACATAAAATTCGCAAGTGATGTGTGGGACGGGAGCATTTCGCTTGGCGTGGCGCAAAGGGACGCCACCACGCAGACTTATATCGACTTGCTAAAACGCGCCGATGAGGGCTTATACAAGGCAAAAGAGGGCGGACGCAACCAAATCGGCTGTGTGCAAAACTTTGGCTTTTGCTCGTTAGATTCAAACAAACGCCACTAATCACCACCTCGTCATTGTGAGAAAATCCGCAGGATTTTCGTGGCAATCTATTTTTTTACTTTTATTGTGGATTGCTT
>JBNMHH010000261.1:0-2634 GCA_050872665.1 Helicobacteraceae bacterium | reverse complement strand
GGCAAGTAGCGGACTGCCCTCATACACCACGCTAAAGGCGCGTTTCTCAAAATCAATGTGTTTAATCTCGCGCGATTCGCTTGATTTTGTGCTTGAATCCACACCCGAATCCACACTTGAATCCGCACTCAAATCATTAGCAAAAAGCCCCGCTACGCTATTCCCAAGCCCTTTTACATATTGCAAAGATTGCCAAATCGGCACACCCAAAATATCGCAACCTTTTATTAAAATCTTTGTCTTTTTTAGTGCCGAATCTAACTCATCTTGCGCCATACTAGCACTTAATCGCTCTTGAATATCGATAACCAAAAGCAGTGCTTTTTGCTTATCTAAATCTAAAATTTCTTGCATTTTTGCCTCGAATCTCTTTTTAAAATTGCGTATTGTAGCATAAGATTTTTAAAAATTACTGATATTTATAGTAAGCCGCACACGCGCCCTCACTGCTTACCATACAGCTACCTACGGGATTTTGCGGGGTGCAGACTTTGGCAAAAATCTTGCAATCAAGCGGTTTTTTAAGCCCACGCAAAATCTCCCCGCAAATGCAGTTTTTATTATCGCTAACCGCGCGTTTATCGATGATTGATTCAAACTCGATTTCCGCATCAAGTGCCGAAAACTCGCTTCGCAATTTCAACGCCGAATCTGCGATTTCCCCTAGCCCTCGCCACTCAAACGCACCGCGCAATTCTAAATATTTATTGATGAGATTTTGCGCCGTGAGATTGCCCTCACGCGTAACCACGCGGTTATATTCCACCTCTAGCTTGGATTCGCCACTATTTTTTTGGCGCACGATTCGCAATACCGAATCCAAAATGTCCAAAGGCTCAAATCCGCCCACCACGATAGGGATTTTGTAAGGCAAAAGTTCCTCATAGATTTTCGCCCCGCTAATGACGCTCACATGGGAGGGCGCGATGAGTGCGTGGATATTGCAAGGCTTTGAATCTAGCAAAACTTTTAAGGGCGGAATGACTAAAATGTGATTTATGTGAAAATATAAGTTTTTAATGTTTTCTTTTATTGCTTTATCAATCAAAGCCGTAGTCATAGGCGTTGTAGTCTCAAAGCCGATTGCAAAAAATACGACTTTTTTATGCGGATTATCCTTTACAATTTGCAATGCCTCTATGGGCGAGTAAAGAAATCGCACATCAGCACCCCTGCTACGCGCCTCTGCAAGGCTACCTTTGGATGACGGAATGCGAATCATATCGCCCAAAGTCAGCAAAATCACGCCCTTTTGCATCGCAATATCATAAGCCTCATTTATGCGATTTTTGGGCATCACGCACACAGGACAGCCCGGTCCGTGGATAAACTCGATATTGGGCGGGAGCAACTTATTTAGCCCATATTTCATAATGCTATGCGTGTGTCCGCCACAAACTTCCATAATGTTTAGCTTGGATTTTAGGCTTTTGGATTCGCGCTCTATCTTTTTCAAAATCCCAACAATCTTATCCTTATCGCGAAAACTATCGATTAGCAGCATATTTTCTCGCTTTGTGGTAAAAAATTAAACGCGCTATTGTATAGAAAGTTATATAAATTTATGGTAAGCAAGTGGATTTGTTTAGTAATTTTAGCGAGAATGTGGCGATTTAATAAACTCACTTTGATAGCCTAAAAATCTTTGCAATAAACCTATTGCTAGTATTTCTTAACTTTTTTCGCAGAGATTTAATGGGAATCAAATTTGCGACAATCTTATTCATAAAAAATTTGATTGATTTTATGGTGATTTGTTTTGCTTTAGACATTTCTTTGAAATTTATAGCCTCAATAAGTCCATTACTTAAATCATACCAAGTCGAAGAGCCATTTATGGTATGCTGTTTATAAAAAATACTTTCCTCATCTAATTGTTTTTGATTGATATACCAAGCCAAATGTCTAGCTTGATATGGATAGCCTGTTCTTATTGCATTATAAAACAATTCATCATTTAAAATATCAATCGTAGGTCTATATAGCGCAAAAGTCGTATCTATGGGCGCATCATATATTTTGTAACCTTTAGATTCAAGCGGTTTGTCATAAAATCCTCGCTCCCATTTTACGATATAGTCTTTGTATTCGTTGTGATTTGGAATATCATCTATTTTTAAGCTAAAGCCGACTTTTGGCACTTTGGGATTATCTTGTAAAATCTTATAAAATTGCTCCATAAAATCATCGGGGCATTGTTGAATGGGCAAAATATCTGGGTCTGTTACGACATAATATTGCGTCTCTATGATTTTACGAAAAGATTCGTGTATCCAAAAAACTTTATGCCCATAATTTTTGTCCATATAAAAGACTTTATGTTTTGTGCTTGATAGATAATCTAATAGTGGCGGATAAGAGGATTGATTGTCTATTATTGATATGTTTGTATAACCCTTATTTTCCAAACTTTCAACTAATAATTTTAAATAATGCAACCTATTGTAGCTTATAATAAATATGGGGATATTTTTATAATCGATATTATGCGACATAGCGCACCTCCGCGTGAGCTATGCTATTTTTGTGGTGAGGATTTTGTTGTTTGAGAAAAAATTGTAGAAAGTAAGGTTGTGTATTTAATAGATAATATTTATAGTGCTTTAATGGAGAGCGATTCCCCCCCCCCTATGG
>JBNMHH010000260.1:0-2642 GCA_050872665.1 Helicobacteraceae bacterium | reverse complement strand
CGCTTAGATTCACGCTGTCATTGATAGTTACCCCCGCATTTAGAAACGCAAACACAGGCACGATAAAATACGCGCAAATTGGTTGCAAAATTAACTCCATTTTTACCAGCGGATTTTGCGCGTAGCTAGAGTATTTGGCGATTGTATCAAGCATATGCACTTGCTTACTTGTCTCTTGAATGTCGATTTTTTTATTCGTATCTTGGCGGAAAAAGTTGATGATTCCACCAAAAAAGTCATACAAAAAGCCACGATTCGCGCTATCGTCCTTTGGCAACTGCGATGAGCCTTCTTTCAAAAGCATTTTATTCCATTCCTCAAGCATATTTAGAATGCTAACAAAATATTTTTTGCGGATATTTGAACGCCCCGGGATTGCAAATGCTAAAATCACTCCTGCGATTGTGGCGTGAATCCCGCTATTATAAATGGCAATCCACAGCAAGATTCCCACAAAAATGTAGCTCACCAAATATTTTGTATCTTTGTAGTTTAGGTAAATCAGCATACACACGAGAATCCCAGCGATTGTAAGCCAATCCAAGCTAAGATTTTCCGTGTAGAGAAATGCGATGACTAAAATCGCGCCCAAGTCATCAAACACCGCAAGGGTAACCAAAAAGATTTTTACAACATTTGGGATTCGCTTTCCTAAAAGCAAAATCGCACCTAGCGCAAACGCCGTATCCGTGCTCATCGCCACGCCAAATCCGTGCGCTGAAGGCGTATCGTGATTGAAATACATATAAAACGAAATGGGAATTATCATTCCGCCCATTGCGGATAGCACAGAGAAACTAACGCGCTTAAACCCCGCTAACTCGCCGTAAAGCACCTCGCGTTTCATCTCCAATCCCACCATTACGAAAAAAAGCGACATTAAAATGTCATTTACAAAATGTCCCACGCTGATTTGGACTTTTTGTCCGCCGATAAACGCGCCAAATTCCTCATTTAACAGCGCGAAATAAAAATCTTTGTATTGACTATTTGCGATTCCCACTGCCAAAACAACGCAGAAAAATAGCAAAATCCCACCAAAAGATTCGTGATTGATGAAGTTTGTCAAACCTCTTTGGAGCTTTTCTTTCACATAGAGCGTAGTTTGGATAGGATTTGTGTTGATTATGGTTTTATGCTTTTTTGTCTGCGCTTTCATAAAAATGCCCTTAATTTTGCAAAATTGATTTTATAAATGTGTAAAAATGAAAATGAATTTTATCAAAAAATATGCGTTTTTAAACTAATTTTTAGGAAATTTTTCATAGTGTTTCAATTCTCGGCAACGAGATGAAAAATAAATTTAAACATTAAAAGGACAAAAAATGGAAAAAATTGGAATTTTTTACGGAAGCACAACGGGTAGAACCCAAGAAATCGCAGAGGCAGTCGCTGAAAAGCTCGGCAACTGCGACTTAATCGATGTCTCAAACGCATCAAAAGATGACTTGGCAAAATATAGCAATCTTATTTTGGCAAGCTCAACTTACGGCGATGGCGACTTGCAAAGCGATTGGGAAGATTTCGCGGGGAATTTAAGCACCGATGACTTTAGCGGAAAAATCGTGGCAATTTTGGGGCTAGGCGACCAAGACGGATATAGCGACACATTTTGCGATAGCATCGGCTTACTTGCTGAACTCGCCAAAAACGCCACAATCATCGGACACACGAAAAACGAAAACTACGACTTTAGCGAATCAAAAGCCGTGAGTGGCGATGAATTTTTAGGACTCGCCATTGATGATGACAATCAAAGCGATTTGACCGCTGAGCGCGTAGAAAAATGGGTAAATGACATAAAAGGCAAATTTAAATAAATTGAAATTTTATGGGCGCGATTCGGGTGGATTCGAGTGGATTTATGCTTTTGGATTCGGCGAATCGCCTAGATTCGTGTGGATTCGCGCTTTTTGGATTCGCCCGAATCTTGCGTTAGATTTGAGTTTAGATTCGCCTAGATTCGCCGAATCGCGCAATTTTTATGCGAATCTAGCGTGAATCGCTGTATCTAAATACCAAAAAATTACAATCTTTCTGCTATACTTACGAATCTAAATTTTACACAACAAGCGAGGTTATAAAATGAAAAATAAAAAGATTCTAATTGTATTTGTAGCACTTGGTTTCACACTACTTTTTGCACAAAATATCCAAAATATTGATGATGATAAAATCGATGAAGCGTATATAGATAAAGAGCTACACGCACTTATCTATGGTGCAGATTGCAATGATAGTGCGCAAATTACCCCGCGAAGTGCTTCGCCCAAAAGCACGACAAACGCTGGTAATCAAAGCGTAATTGACACGGCAAAATACACAGACGCAAAAACTCGCACTATCGCGTTTAATGGTATCGTGCTTAATGGCGGAATCATCGATAACACTTCTAATGCAAATCTATACTTAAGCGCGGATAGGAAAATATCTTATAATTTTATAGAATCAAATACGCTAGAAATCAAGGCGATTTGTGAGAAGCAGAGCTTTAAGATTAGCAACTTTCGCAATGGCGATTTTGGCGTGTGGCTTAGCAAAAATCCCACAAAAGAAGTAGCAATCGCGCTTAATGTCAATACCTCAATGAGTGGCTACATAGAGGCGTTTAAGGAAATCGCGCCCTTTGTGGCAAAGCATAT
>JBNMHH010000259.1:0-2646 GCA_050872665.1 Helicobacteraceae bacterium | reverse complement strand
TTCCCTTATCTTGCGATAGCCATTGGTTAAATGGAATCCTAATCTCGGTAGTCCAGACTTTCCTCTTTTTTGACGCATTAGCCAAAAAGCAGTCGCCTACTGCACCTAGAACGCGAATTCTAGCATAAAAATGGAACACTTTTTTCTTTTGAATAATTAAAAAATTTTATTTTTTAAAGTTTATTTTTTTGTATAATACGCGTTTTTAGTAATAAATCACATATAAGGACGACATTTTGAAGGCAGTTATCGAAGCATTATTTGAGATTATAGCGAGTTTCTTTGAGTTTTTGATGAGGAAACCAAAGCTAATAAGAGGCATTTTAGGGGTTGTGCTATTTTTTGTGCTAGTAAAAGTTGCATTTAATTTTTTCAACAACAACCGCATCGAAGCGCAGGTGGCAATGGCTAGGACGGATATTGCAAATACGCTAAGGCAGGTGCAAAGTGAAATCTTTACACGCGATATTATTGTGGATTATGGTGCTACACCGCTTAACTACAAGTCGTGGGGCGAATTTATGATGGATGTTGGAAGTATGGATAAGACGCGCTGGGTGGCTACGGAATTTGGGATTCACGCTACCACAAGATTTAAAAACAATATGCTTGAGTGTAAGGGCGATTATTTCTACATTGACACACAAGAGGGCAAACTCATTTTTGCCCCCAGCAAAATCGCTGATAATTTAGAATTTTGTAAAGCACTAAAAGATTCCTATAAAGACAAAGACAGCGAGATAAATCTAAGGGCTTATTCATCGCAATACTAAATGCGAATCGATTTTAACAATCTGCTAATGTTAGCTCCACTTGCGGGGTGGAGCGACTTGCCCTTTCGTAGCGTGGTAAAAAAATTTGGCGTGGATATAACGGTGAGTGAGATGATAAGCTCTTACGCGCTAAATTACAACACCGCCAAAACGCTAAAAATGATAGAAAAATCCCCACTCGAATCGCCATTCAGCGTCCAAATCTCTGGCAATAAAGAGGAAGTCATCGCACGAAGCGTAGAAATCTTAAACGCGCAAGAAGGCATTGACATAATCGACTTAAATTGCGGCTGCCCTGCGCCCAAAGTCAGCTCACACGGCAATGGTAGCGGTTTGCTAAAAGATTTAAATTTACTCGTTCGCTTAGTCGCCACCATCAAAAAACACTCAAACAAACCATACACAAGCCTAAAAGTGCGCTTAGGCTTTGATAAAAAAATCCCCCTAGAATTAGCAAGTGCCATAAATGACAGCGGAGCGGACTTTGTCGTAGCACACGGACGCACAAAAGTCGATGCCTACAAAAAAGAGCGAATCGATTATCAATCAATCGCGCTAATGCGCGAAAATATCCGCATTCCACTAATCGCAAATGGCGAAATTGATTCCTACCAAAAGGCAAAGGAAGTTTTGGCAATCACAGGCGCAAATGGGCTTATGATAGGACGCGCCGCGCTAAAATGCCCTTGGATTTTTTATCAGCTAAAACACGAGCAATCCACCCCGCCAAATCTCATAAAGCGAGACATTGTCTTAGAGCATTTTGATAATATGATTGCCTTTTATGGGGCGCGTGGGTGCATTATGTTTCGCAAAAATCTGCATAATTACGCGCACGGAATGCCTAATGCAAGTGAATATCGCGCCGTTGTAAATAGCATGGATTCGCCCAAAAATATGCGCGAATCCATAATGCAATTTTTTGGATAATTTTTAATTTTTGGGTAGAATCGCGCAAAATTTTTTAAAAAAGAGAGCGAATCTAAAATGAAAAAACTAGCAATTTTTGCGCTGTGTGCGCTTTTTAGTGCGATTCTAAATGCAAATACTATTGATGGCATCGCAATCAAAGTCGATGGCAATATTATCACGCTTTATGAAATTAGCGAATTGCAAAAGGCTAAAAAAATCTCGCGCCAAAGCGCAGTTGATGAGCTAATCAATGAGAAATTAAAAGAAAATGAGATTCGGCGACTAAACATTAAAGTCGATGATTCGCGCATAAATGATGAGATGAATAATATCGCAATGGCAAATAAAATCACTCGCGCCGAGCTTGAAAATGCGCTTGTCGCGCAAAAAATCAATATCGATGAATATAAGGCAGAGCTAAAAAATCATATCACAAATAGGGAGTTAATGCAAAAGATTTTGCAGACAAACTCCGCGCTTACGAGTGAGAGCGACTTAATGGCGTTTTATGAGAAAAATAAGGACGAATTTAAAATCCCCACAAAGATTAAGGTTACGAGCTACACGGCGACTAGCGATGTGGAGTTGCAGCGATTTTTGCAAAATCCAATGATGCTAAATCCAAACATTCAATCAAAGGACGAGGAAATCGACATTCGCTCGTTGCCTATGCAAGTCATCGGCGTCTTTTTGGATACGCCTGAGAAGCGATTCACGCCTGTGCTAAACTCTGGCAATACGCTGATTGTCTTTTTCATTAAAGAAAAGGGTGGCAAAGAGATTTTGCCCTTTGAGAGCGCGAAAACAATGGTAATGCAGAAATATTCACAAGCGCGTGAAAATGATATTTTAAATGAATATTTTGCCAAAATCAAGGCAAATACGCGCATTGAGATTGTGCGTGAGTGAGTGCGAATCGTGTGCGAATCTCAGTGCGAATCTTATGTGAATCGCTTTGGCG
>JBNMHH010000258.1:0-2655 GCA_050872665.1 Helicobacteraceae bacterium | reverse complement strand
TTCGTAAGCCTGTTTTACCCCGCCCATAAGCTCGATTACCACGCTTATTTCATCATCATCTAAAATATCATCGATATTTTGGCTAAGCGGGATTTTGGATTTTAACTTGCTAATGTCCTTTGCCACGCCTTTTTTGATGACGATATTTGCCCCAGCACGAGCACTTATGACATCTTTGTTTGCCAAAAGTAGCTCTACTACTGCACTGCCGACCGTTCCCAAACCGATTATGCCAATATTGATTGTTTTCACGCCACTGCCTTTAAATTTTTATAGATTCGCCATTTTTTTGAGATTTTTGGCGGCTTGGCGAATGCGCTTTTCATTTTCAATTAGCGCGATTCGCACAAATCCCTCACCCGAATCGCCAAAGCCAATGCCCGGGCTAAATGCGACTTTTGCTTCCTGCAACGCTTTTTTACAAAACTCCAAGCTACCCAAATGTGCAAACTGCTTTGGAATCTTCGCCCAAATAAACATAGTCGCCTTTGGCATAGAAATCTCCCACCCAGCGTTATTAAAGCTATTCATTAACACTTCGGCGCGTTTTTCGTATTTTTGCTTGATTGCCTCCACGCAAGATTGGTCTTCATTTAGTGCGATTGTGGAGGCGATTTGCATAGGCGTGTAAATGCCGTAATCTAGCCACGATTTGATTTTTTGCAACGCCTCAATCATTTTTGGATTCCCCACAACGAATCCCACGCGCCACCCAGCCATATTGTAGCTTTTTGATAGCGTGTAAGTCTCTACCGCCACATCTTTTGCGCCCTTTGCCTCAAAAATCGAAGGCGTCCTAAAGTCCCCAAAGCAAAGCTCCGCATAAGCAATATCGCTAATGATATAAAATCGCTCTTTTTTAGCGACTTTTACAAGCCTTTCATAAAAGTCCTTTCTCACCACCACAGTCGTAGGATTATGTGGGAAATTCACCACCAAAAATTTGGGCTTTGGATAGGCGTTGTGGAGTAAATTTTGCAAATCGTTAAAAAACGCATCATAATCCAAAAGCATTTCGCTGTCCCATTTTAGCGGGAGATTGATGACATTTGCGCCATTTAAAATGAACGCATAATAGTGAATCGGATACGCAGGGGAGCAAACAATGGCGTTATCTCCCGCATTTGCGATTGCGTGAATGAGATGCACATAACCCTCTTTGCTACCCATAGTCGCGCAAACTTCTTTATCGGGGTCTAAATCTATGCCGTATTTGCGCTTATACCAATCACTCATCGCAAGGCGCAATTTATAAATGCCCTTGCTTACGGAATAGCCGTGATTTTTTGGCTTTTGCGTTGCCTCGCATAGCTTATCAATGATATGTTGTGGCGTTGCGCCATCTGGATTCCCCATACTAAAATCAATGACATCTTCGCCCTCTTGGCGCATTTTTAGCTTTATCTCATTGATTGCAGCGAAAACATATTTTGGCAATCGCTTTATTTTCTCAAACTCAATCTCATCAAACATTTTTTACTTTTCCCCTTTTTGTAGATTTAAGATTCGCCCTATTTTTGGGGCGAATCGCGCCTATTTTAGCCTCACATTTAGCCCAGCTTTTATATTGCTATTTAGCACCGAATCGCTTATTTTGATAAATTTTGTATTATCCACAATGCTAATGTCAAATTTCTGCCCACGGCTTAGCTCTTGAATGTCTAAGACATTTAGATTTTTATCAAAAAATACGACTTTGGGGTTGAAATTTTTATTATTTATGCTTTGCACTTCAAGTCGCCCCAAACCGCCCACTTCAAGCCAATACTGCCCACTAACTTCATAAATATTTAAATTATTGCCCTTTGCTACAAAAGTCGAGTTTGGAATCTTTGATGCCGCAAGGCTAAGGCTGTATTCCCACTCATTTTGCTTATTGCGATTGATATTTGCCACCACAAAGCCATTTTTGCTAATCTCATTTATTAAAATTATGGGGTCGATGATATGCTCGGTTGTAAGCGAAATGCGAATCTTTGTAATGTCATTTTCATATACTGCTTCGCTAGGAATCCAATATGAATAGCCCATAGTCGATAAACTTTGATTGATTGTCTTAAGCAAAATAATAGGCGTAGTTTGCGCGACAAAAATTGCGCTAAATTCCTGTGGCGCAGAAAATTTTAGCCTCAAAAGCCCATTATTTTGCAAAACCGAAATCACGCGATAAATATCTAAATTGCCACTTTGATAAAAATTGCTTGTGGGCGTGAAAATCTTAGCGATAAAGCTCTTATTGCGATTGTAATCCGCCTCGCCAATTAGATTGATAATCTTTGAATCAAGCGCACTCATCGCGCCATAAGCCACGCTAAATCCCACGCATAGCGCAAAAATCCACATAAATCTTTTCATTTTAATTACCACTCTTCGCCTTTATTTAGCTCTAAAAATTCCGCTTTGCTAATCTCGCTTAAGCCCCCGTCCATTTTGTAAAGGAAATATTTATTATCGCCACCGATATATTGCTTTGCAAAGTTTGTGCCACTACTTACGCTAAAGTAGCTGTGTCCCGTGCGGATTATCTTATCGCCATCTAGCGTAATGGAATGCCTTGCGTCTATGGATAGCTGTTTTTTGCGCCGTGATTTTAAATCGATGATTCCTACCCAAAGTGGCTCATTTGGCGTGATAATCAGCTCTTCGGTTTGCGTG
>JBNMHH010000257.1:0-2680 GCA_050872665.1 Helicobacteraceae bacterium | reverse complement strand
TTTGCGCCTTCACCTTTGCACTGCCACTATTTAGCGCAAATTCTATTCTATCTTTTTGCTCGTTAAATTTTTGGGCTTTGTTATTTAGCACAATTTCGCCCTTAATCTCGCCCATTTTTGCCTCATCTTTGATACTTGCCATTACAAGCAGTGCATAAGCGGAAGTCTGCGTGGAAAGCCACTCATTGCCCTCTAATTCGCTTTTGATTTCATTATAAAGCTCGGCGTCAATGTTGCCCGTAACGATTTTATGCGCTTGTAAAATCATAGCTTTATTGCGGAGATTTGAGCCATAAGAGTTGTCGTAATAGCTTTGCGATTCGTTTGGAATGAGGCTTAAGCCATTGCTGATTTTTAGCGCAATATCATCAAATCCCGCCATAGCGTAACTTGCTGCAAGTAACCAGCGATTTGTCGTTGTGAGATTACGCAAATGATTTTCATAAATCTCATTCATCGCGCCTAACTGATGATTATCGCTTAGGCTAAGCAAATACAGCGGATAAATATTGCTTGAATCTATGTGATTTTTAAGGTAGGCAATCGCCTTTTTTAGCACCGATTCGCTCACATTATAGCCATTCATCTTTGCCATAATCAAAAAATGCGTAGCATAGCTACTGCCCCACGAATCGCTTTTGTTCCCGCCCTGCCAATAGGAAAATCCGCCGTCATTTGTTTGGAAACTTTGGATTCGAGCGATTCCAGCGTTGATATTATCCACGATTTGTTGTTTGGGTAAGAAATTCTCATCGCTTAGCTTTGTGATAAAAAGCTGTGGGAAAACGCTAGAAATGCTTTGCTCAATGCAACCATAAGGATAGCGCACAAGCCATCTTAGGCGGTGGTCTATGCTTAAAAGGGGCTGGGCGGAGAGCGTGATTTTGCCTTTGTTTGAGTTTTGTATAAATGCGCTAGGTGCGCTAATGTCGGCAGATTCGCCCTTTTTTAGCACCCAATTTTTGCTAATTTGCGTGTAAGGATTCGGGGCTTTTATGTCAATTTGCGTTGAATCCCTCATTATAAAATTATCGCTATTTAGCTGAAGTGCGATATTTTCAATGCCTAGTTTTTCCCTCACGCGTCCATTAAAGAAAATGGTTTGACTTTTTTTATCATCATCGAATCGCACCTCTTTAAGATTCGTATCAAAATCTATGATTCCATCGCTTCTAACGGCGAGATTTGCGCTTTTTATGCTATCTTTGATTTTCATTACTTCAATAGGCATTTGGAAACTATCGCCCACTTTCAAAGAGCGAGGAATCGTAGGTAGCATTACCACAGGCGCACTCACGCGAATGTCTTTTTGCGCGTTGCCATAGCTATTATTATCCACCGCTACAAGCATTACGCGAAGAGAACCCACATAGCTTGGGACTGCAAAGCTGATTTTCGCCCTGCCCTTTGAATCGCTTTTGGTAGGCGGGATAAAATGCACTACGGGTTTGAATCGCTTGGCATTTTCATCATTGCGCCCTTTGCCTACTGCACCGCTCAATTCCTCATCGCCACCCACTGAGAAAGAGTTTCGCACCGCACCCTCAATCCTTCCAATTATGTAGTCATAAGTGTCGTAATTGCGGATATTGTATTTGGTTTTGGCGTAGAAATAGTTATAGGGCGAGGGGGTTTTGAAATTTGTAAGGTTTATAAGCCCCTCATCTACGATTGCCAAAGTGTAAGTAACTTGCTTATTTTGCGCGTTGCTTATCTCAATATCCAGCGTAGAATTTGGCAAAATCTCATCTTTTGCCTTTATGTTAAGGGCGATTTTTGCCTTTTCATTGCTGATATTTAGCGGGACAACGCCATAAAGGCGCAACGCTCTGTCGTTATTTGCGCTATTATAATCTTGCAATAAAAACACACTTGCATAGAGATTTGGCGCGTATTTTTCATCAATAGGCACTTCAAAGGTTGTCTGCGTGTCATTTGTGGGAATCCAATATCGCTTTAAAATCTCTTTGTCGCTACTAATAGTTACCAAAGCCTTTGCGCCACGCACCGATTCAAAGCTAACCTTTGCTTTGTCGCCGTTATTATATTTATCTTTGTCGCTTTTAATCTTTAGCTGTGTGATTTTATCAATATCTAGCGGTTCGCCCCACGATGAGGCATAAAGCGAAATAGACGCGCTTTGATTATTTGTGGTATCCACCACCTCAACTAAAATTTCGCCCCTATCTTTAATGTCAAATTTTATATTGCTAATGGAATCCTTGCTTTTAAACTCGCCACGCGCGATAATAGTGGTATTTTTGTCCGCCTTTATAGAGCGGATAAAGTCATCTTTATTGCTGTAATCCCACCACCACGAGTAGTTATTTTGATAGATTATATATTCTAATTTGCGATTTTTTATGAAATTTTCTCTCTCGTCCAAAAGCACGACATTAAGATTTAGCGAATCGCCACTTTGCACATAGCGCGTAGCGGGATTTTTAATCCCCACAAAGCTGTCAAATTTCTTTAGCGTGATATTTTTTCGTTGCGTAACAGCGCGTCCGTTGTTTTCAAGGACTTGCGCTGTGATTTGCATTGTAAGATTTTTATTTGCCTTTGCAAAGTCGCTTATATCAATGCTATTTTCGATGAATCCGCTTTCATTTAGCTTACCATTTAGATTTTTGCCACCAAAATATGTCTCCTTGCCTAAACTCTCAAAACTCCAATCTTT
>JBNMHH010000256.1:0-2717 GCA_050872665.1 Helicobacteraceae bacterium | reverse complement strand
TTTGTGCAAAGTGTGGCGGGGGATATTGGCGAGATTATAGAGGGGTATTGCGTGGTGGTGGATAAAAGCACCGTGCCTGTCGGCACAGCAAAATCCGTGAAATCTATCATAAAAGAAAAGCTAAAATCACGCGCTTTAGACATAGATTTTGATGTGGTAAGCAACCCCGAGTTTCTAAAAGAAGGCGTGGCAATCAAAGACTTTATGAGCCCAGATAGAGTGGTAATCGGCGCAAGTTCGCACAAAGCCATAGAGATTATGCGCGCATTATATTCGCCCTTTTTAGTCAAAAGCGATAGATTTATCGCTATGAGCGTAGAATCCGCCGAGATGACAAAATACGCCGCAAACTCCCTACTTGCCACCAAAATCAGCTTTATAAACGAGATGAGCCAGATTTGTGAGCGCGTGGGCGCGGATATAAACGATGTGCGCTTGGGCGTGGGCTCAGATTCGCGAATCGGATATAGCTTTATCTATCCGGGCTGTGGCTATGGCGGTAGCTGCTTCCCCAAAGATGTCAAAGCACTAGAAAAAACCGCACTTGATAATGGCTACACACCGCGAATCTTACAAGCTATCCAAGCTGTGAATAAATCCCAAAAAATGCTTTTGGTAGAGAAAATCACCGCACGATTTGGGGAGAATCTAAATGGCTTTGTCTTTGCGATTTGGGGGCTTAGCTTTAAGCCAGAGACCGATGATATGCGTGAGGCAAGCTCGCTTACGCTAATAAATGAGCTAGTCAAAAGAGGTGCTAAAATCAATGCCTATGACCCAAAGGCACTCACTCAAGCGAAGTTTTATCTAAAAAATGTGCTTGATTCTATAATCTTTACAGAGGATAAATATAGCGCGATTAAGGGCGCGGACGCACTCGTGCTAGTAACGGAATGGAGAGAGTTTAGAAGCCCAGATTTTGAAGAGATAGCAAAGCAACTAAAGCAAAAAGTCATTTTCGATGGACGCAATATTTATCGGCATTTTTCTTTGGCAAAGCAAGGCTTTGAATACCACCAAATCGGCGTTAGATTCGCACAAAGCGACACACAATAAGGGGTAAATTTTGACAAATAATCGCTTTTTCTACAATATCAAAGGCATTGCTAGAATGCTTACGCCCTCATTTTGCCTCCCCAAAAACCGCGAGAAAATTTTGCGTGATTTGGATTCGCGCAAAGATTTAGACTACATAAAAAAGCGCGTGGATTATTACTGCCAAATGAATGAAAAAACTGCGCTAGATTCAGACGCAAAATCGCTAGATTTTCTGCGATGGACGCACAAACAAACGGTGTATTTTTTTGACTGCTACGAATATGCGCGGTATTTTCCGCAAAATCTTAAGGCGCATTTTGAATTTGGCGATGTGAATTATATCCCGCAAAAGCCATCATTTGCGAAATCACGCCCGATTTTGGAGTATTATGAAAAATCGTGCGAATCCGCCAAAAATACAAATGGGGGGGGGCATAATAGCTTAAATAGCGCAGATTCGAGTATAGATTCAAGCGATTCGCTCATAGATTCGCCCCAAAATCCGCCATTTTCAAACTCCACCTTGCTAAATATGGCAAAGATTCGTCATTTTACTTTTATAAATGACCCATTTAGCTTTGAATCCAAGCAAAATAAGCTCTTTTATCGTGGCGCGATTTATCAAGCACACAGAACGCAATTTTTTGAGAAATACTTTGATAATCCACTTTGCGATTTGGGGCATACGGGGAGCAAAAGCATTCATCACGCGTGGCAAAAGCCCAAAATCGGCATTGCAAAGCACTTGCCATATAAATTTTTGCTGTCCTTAGAGGGCAACGATGTGGCGAGTAATCTAAAGTGGGTGATGAGCTCAAACTCCCTGTGTGTCGCGCCAAAGATGAAGTTTGAGACTTGGTTTATGGAGGGGAGGCTAAAGGGCGGAGTGCATTTTGTGGAAATCCGTGATGATTACAGCGACTTGGAGGAAAAATTGGAGTATTTTATCACCCACCCAAAGGACGCCCTAGAGATTATCCACAACGCACACGAATATATCAAGCAGTTTATGGACAAAAAGCGCGAGGATATTATTTCGTTGCTTGTGTTAGAGAAGTATTTTTATTATACGGGACAAATTGATAAAATGCGGATTTAAAGTTGATTGCTTTGATTTTTATTTTGTAGCATTGCGTTTTTATTTGTTTAGATTCGCACGATTTTGGATACATCGCTACACAGCGTTTCGCTCAGTATGACGAATTAGGGTGTAGATTAGTCATACTGAGGGCTTTAGCCCGAAGTATCCATTTAAGCTAATCATAAATCAAAAGCGATTCGCTTACTTTGTGCGAATCAAAAAGAGCGAATCTATAAAAAGTTTTTGCTTCGTTTGGCTTTTGCCAAACGAAGAATCCCTCTAACCCCTAGACTCTAATCCACCAAGCGAGGTTGCTTTGATTTTCTTTTAAGTTATTGATTCGCCGAAGCAATCCATACCTACCTCGTCATTGCGAGTGAGTGAAACGATCGAAGCAATCCACACATTACCACACCGCGTCATTGCGAGGGCTTTGCCCGAAGCAATCCACGAATCCACAAGTCAATGACGATTCCATTCCCCTACTCTGCCCCATTTTTCAGCTTTTTTATAAATTTTCACAAAAAATTTCAAGATTTTTAAATTTTTTATATTTTTTAAGCAAACTTTAAGCTAATATTTGTTAAAAATTCATTTA
>JBNMHH010000255.1:0-2736 GCA_050872665.1 Helicobacteraceae bacterium | reverse complement strand
GCCTAGCCTAAACTCTGGCTACTATGAGGACAGCAAAAAAATCGCACTGCATAATGTCAAGCTATTTAATGAGCCGTATCCTATAATCGTGCCATCTGGCTCGTGTGCGGGGAGTATGAAAGTGGATTATTTGGAGATTTTCGCAGATGACGGCAACTACGCGGAAGTCAAAGAATTTTCCAAGCGAATCTATGAGCTAAGCGACTTTTTAGTCAAAGAGCTAAAAGTCAAATACGAGGACACAAAGCCAAAAACGCGAATCACTTGGCATTCAAATTGCCACGCACTACGCACCGCAAAAAGTATCGAATCAAACAAAGCCTTAATTCGTCAGCTTAAAAATGTCGAGCTAGTGGATTTGGAGCACGAGGAGGAATGTTGCGGATTCGGCGGGACATTTAGCAT
Organism: Helicobacteraceae bacterium; assembly: GCA_050872665.1. Lineage (GTDB taxonomy): Bacteria > Campylobacterota > Campylobacteria > Campylobacterales > Helicobacteraceae > NHYM01. Next base: position 2,331 of record JBNMHH010000255.1, on the reverse strand, counting down.
TAAAGAGCCAGAAATCTCAAATGCAATGGTGCTAGAAAAAATCGCCGACATTAAAGCGCAAAATGTTGATTATGTCGTATCGGCGGACGCAGGGTGCTTACTAAATATCAGCGGAGCGATGAAAAAAAATGGGCTAAAAGTCAAACCCATTCATTTATATGACTTCATCGCCGAGCGAATCAACTTATAATAAGGGGGAGATTATGAGCAACTTTCATTCAACCAAACAATACGAGGAAATAGTCCATACAAAGCTACACGACAAGCAAATGCGCGAGAATCTAAAGTCTGGTATGCGCACTTTGAAAAAAAATCGCAAAAATACCATTGCGAATCGCTATAAAGATTGGGAAGCGTTGCGTGAGCTAGGGCGCAAAGTCAAGCAAAATGCGCTTTCAAAATTGCCTGAATTGTTAGAGCGATTCGAGCAAAATGCGACAAAAAATGGCTTTAAAGTCCATTGGGCAAGTGATGCAAAAGAGGCAAATGAAATTATTTTGGCACTAATGCACAAAAATGATGCAAATATCATTCTAAAAGGCAAGTCAATGGCGAGTGAGGAGATTCACCTAAATCACTACTTGCAAGAGCATAGCATTGACGCAAAAGAGACAGATTTAGGTGAGCTAATCATTCAGCTAATCGATGAACCGCCCGTGCATATCGTTGTCCCTGCGATTCACAAAAATCGCTATGAAGTCCGCGATATTTTCAATGACAAACTCAGCGCGGGGCTAAAAGATGAGGACGCCGAATCTATTGAGACGCTAAATGGCGTGGCACGGGGGCATTTGCGACAGAAATTTAAAGATTTTAAAATCGGGCTTTCTGGCGTGAATTTCGCTATCGCCGATGAGGGCGCGATTTGGCTAATCGAAAATGAGGGCAATGGGCGTATGAGCACCACTGCGTGTGATATTCATATCGCTATTTGTGGCATTGAAAAGATTGTGGAGAGTTTTGAAGATGCGAGTATTTTGGATATGCTACTTGTGCCAAGTGCCACAGGCGCGAATATTAGTTGCTACAATAATATCATCGCGCACCCGCGCCAAAAAGGCGAGTTAGATGGACCAAAAGAAGTGCATATTATTTTGCTAGATAATAATCGCTCTAAGATTTTGGCGGATTCGCATTACTATCGCTCACTAAGCTGTATCCGCTGTGGCACTTGCCTAAATCACTGCCCCGTGTATGACAAAATCGGCGGACACGCCTACCTAAGCACCTATCCCGGACCCATTGGCGAAGTGGTAAGTCCGCAAATATTTGGCATTGATAATTGTGCGCCAATGCTAAATTTATGCTCACTATGTGGGCGTTGCAGTGAAGTTTGCCCAGTGAAAATCCCACTAGCTGAGCTAATCCGCGACTTACGCAGTGAAAAGGCAGGTGAAGGGCGCGGAGGCGTGGTAGGATATGCGAATGTCCATAGAAATGCGCTTGAGCGCAGAAGTTTTGCGGTATTTACTTACATTGCTACAAGTGGCTTTATGTGGCGAATCACCGCCTCAATGGTGCGAATCTTTGGCGGTATGGGGAAAATCTTTGGTGGCATTATTCCGGGGCTAAATTCGTGGCTACGATACCGCGCATACCCTGATTTGGACGCGAGTTTGCACGCAAAACTTAAAAAAATGCAAGGAGTCATCTATGAGTAAAGAGGCGATTATCAAAAGCGCAACTAGCGCACTTAAAAGCAATAAGCTAAAAGAGGCGAGTAGAGATTACAAGGATTTGATTAAGGCAAGTAAAGCGGATTTGCTAGAGGAATATATCGCAATGCAAGTCGCAAATAAGGGCATTGTGGTGGAATCAAGCAAGGAGAATTTGGCAAATGATTTAAAAAAGATTTTAGGCGAAATCAAATCGCAAAGCACCCTTTACACGCTTGACACAGAGGAATACATTGCGCCTATTAAGGCTGAGTGCAAACTTTTACCTTACGATAAAAGCGTAGATGAGATTCGCGACATACTTTTTAGCACGGATACTAGCATTATCAAAGCAGGTTGCGGAATCGCAGACATAGGCGTATTTGGCGTGGCATCAAGCGCAAAAGAGCCACGCTTAGCTTCGCTTATCACCAAAAACTGCATTGCGATTTTAGAGCGCAAAGATGTCGTAAAAAGCGTCAATGAGGGCGTCTCAAAGCTAAAAGCAAAATCTATCCCAAGCAATATCGTTCTCATCGCTGGACCTTCGCGCACAGCGGACATAGAGCTTAAAACCGTCTTTGGTGTGCACGGACCGCAAGTCGTGTATATCGTGCTAGTGTAGGGAGTTTGTGGTGCGTGTTGCTATTGTAATTTGTGTGATATGTGGCTTATT
>JBNMHH010000254.1:0-2737 GCA_050872665.1 Helicobacteraceae bacterium | reverse complement strand
ATCTGCTACACTTTTGATATGAGTAGGCAAACATTCTCTAATAAAATCCAAATGCTTATATTTAGAGCCAAGATATTGCGGTTGTGGAAAGGCAAAGTGATAAAAATCGCCAAATAAACTAGCAGACATTAGGATTCCTAAAATGATTTTATTTGTTACGACATTATACAATAATTTTTTAGTAGATTCGTGTGATTAGTTTGATTCGCACGAATCGCCCAAGTATTACGAATCGCTAGATTCGGCTAACTCGCCCGATTCACCAGTTTCACCAGATTCACGCAAATCTAAATCCTTTATAGCCTCGCTGTAATCGCTTAGCCTTTGCATTATGCGCGTGAATCCATCGCTATATTTGGGGTAAATCATCGGACGATAGTCATTTAGCGATTCGCTTGAACTCACGCTAATGGGGATAATATTATGCACCGCAAATGCGCTATCCCCCAGCCTATCGATAGATTTGAGGTTTGGGATAAAATTATTCGCGCAGCCCTCGCACGAATCGCTCTCCCCCACACGCACACCAAAGACAAACCGCACTTGATAAATCATCGAATCCTTGTCGCCACCGAGCTTTGAGCCACCATAGATGAAATTCGCAAGGCTATACACAATCTTTTTGCCCTTGTATTCCTCGATGCCCTGCAGTGTGTGCGTGTGATGCGCCACCACCAAATCCGCTCCGCTGTCAATGGCAAAATGCGCTAACTCGCGCTGGAGCGCACTTGGCGTGTGGCTCTTTTCCTCGCCAAAATGCAAAGTGAAAATCACCACCTCCGCGCCCATTTTACGCAGTCGCTCTATGTCGCGCAAAATCGCCTCTTTCGCCCAAAGACTAAAGCCCCTCTCCCCAGCAAAGCCGAATCTAATGCCCTTTAGCTTTAGCACTGCCAAATTTTCCTCGCCAAAAAATTGCACCTTTGCCCTTTTTAGCGCATTTTGCGTTCGCTCTAAGCCTTTTTGCCCATAATCAGATGAGTGATTATTTGCCAAATTTACTATGTCAATCCCCGCAAGGCGCAGGATTTTCGCATAAGATTCGCGCCCTTTGAAAATAAATGTCTTTTCTTTGGCGGGGGCAAAATCGCCGTTGCTTAGGACGCCCTCCAAATTGCCTACGCTTAACTCATCATTTTTCAAAATCTCCGCAACGCCACCGCCAAAGTAGGCAAAATCGCCCTGCACTTCGGCGAATTTCGCGTCAAATGTCGCGCCCTCTGCACCCAAATAATCGCCCAAAATTATATCGCCCACAAAGCTCAAAAGCACAGATTTGGCGGGATTTTTGGGATTTGCTACATTGATATTTTTGGATTTGACGGAGATTTTTTGCAAGGTTTTGGGGTGCGAATCGCGCGAATTTGTCGAATCTTGCGAATCGCTTAAGCCTTGCGAATCTTTGCTCAAATCGCGCAAAATCTTTGGATTACGAAAATCGCGTGATTTATAGGATTTTGCGCTTTGATTCGCTGTCGATTCGCCAAAATCTAAAATCATATTATCCGCATTTGCAACCGCCACGAAGCAAAAGCATAGCGCAAAAATCGCGCTAATCAAAGTGATATTTTTGCAAATCTTATTTATACACATCGCCACGAGATTGCGCTTTGTAGGCGTAAATCAAAATTTGTTCATCGATGATTTCATACAGCAAACGATATTTGCCGATCGCAGTCGGTATTTGTGCGATTCGCCCTGCAATTTTTTAATATCAAGCGCATTGTCAAAGGGATTTTGCGCGATTTGCTCTAACGCGGACAAAACTTTTGGTTGCAAATCTTTATGCTTATCTAAAAACTTTTCCACCTGCTTGGCATATTTGATTGCATAGCTCATAGCCCATACTTCCTTTTTAGCTCCTCGTGGCTTATAGTTTCCCCTCGCTCAAGCTCTTTTCTCGCCTTTTTCCACGCTTTATAATCGGCTTTGGTTTCTATGGGGAGTTTTTCCTCTTTAGATTCGCGCACTTTTTTAGACTCGTCTGATTCGCTTACTTCACGCACACCGCGCAATAATCGTATCGCACTCATAATCTCACTTTTATTTTTATCGCTGATTTGGACTTGCAATGTCATTTTTTATCCTTTTATTTTTTTGGCAAATTATAGACAATTTTAGCTAAAATCGCTATCTTTCCATAGCGAGTTTTCGCCACTTGTAAGCTCGATTTTATACTTAAATAGCGTATTTTCCAAAGTATATAGCGTTAGGATTTTAGCAGAATTTTCAATTAGCGTGATTGTCTTTGCAAGGTGCATTAAATCCCGCCCGTAGGCATAAATCCCATATCCGCGCACGATTACATAATTTGTATTATTTTGCTTTAAAAAATTGCCTACTTCCGTGTCCGCGCGTTCCTCCCAGCTATCAAATTCCTTTGGATTATAGATATTTATTTCTTTTAAAACTTTCGCGCCGTAATAATCTTTTGGGATAATTTTTAAATGCTGCAACGAATACGCTAAAGTATAAGGTGGCAGGGCGTAAGCGACACATTTTGCCTCGTTTATTTCCTTGTAAATATATGAGTGCAAAGACGCCTGAGAACTCGCCTCATTGTAGCTATAATCGCGCTTGTGCGAGAGAATCACCAAATTTTCCTCGCGCAAATCATTAAAAACCGCGTCTTTGGTATTGATGATGAATTTCGTCTCATTTAGTTTGTGCGAGATTGAGCCTTGAAAAATATTAAAGCAATCCTTTTTAAACATTGTCCTAGAGATATTTTGCAAGT
>JBNMHH010000253.1:0-2746 GCA_050872665.1 Helicobacteraceae bacterium | reverse complement strand
TGAGATGATTTGCGCCTCCGCTCCAAGCGCATTTAGGGCGTTTTTCACGCTACTAAGATTGCCAATGTTGTAGTTTAAAATTGCGATTTTCATCATTTATCCGTGCAAAGAAAATTAAGGTTGCGATTCTAACAAAATTTTTGAATAATTTTAAAGCACAAAGCTAAAATATTGTCATTTGCGTATTTATTATTGATTGCAAAATTAAGCGCAAATTTTGCTAAAATATCCGCTTGGAATATCAAAATTTTAGAAATAAAAAAGGTGCAAAATATGGGAATAATAGATTTTTTTACCACTGCGCTAAGCAATATAAATGTGATTTTTTACCTACTGGCTTATCTTGTGGGGGCGATTCCTTTTGGATATATCATCGTGCGGTGGGGCTATAAAATTGATTTGCTAAATATCGGCTCTGGCTCGATTGGCGCGACAAATGTTTACCGTGCGCTAAAAGACATAACGCCAAAAGCGAAATATTTATCGATTTTAACGATTTTGCTAGATTCGACAAAGGGGCTTTTAGTCGTGCTAGTGGCAAAACTCGCTGGGCTTAGCTTTGAGACGCAGTGGGCGGTGGCGATTTTATCTGTGCTAGGGCATTGCTTTAGCCCGTATTTGGGCTTTAATGGTGGCAAAGGCGTGGCAACCACAATCGGCTCGGTAATTTTACTCGTGCCATTTGAAGGCTCACTCGGGCTTTTGGCGTGGTTCATAGTCGGCAAGGTTTTCAAAGTTAGCTCACTATCATCGCTAATTGGCGTAAGTGTAGGGATTTTGACGACATTTATCACACCCTACATTGGACTGCCTGAGGACATTTCCATTATGGCGCAAGTCGGCACACACACGCCACTTGTGTTATTGCTAATTTTAATCATCTATACGCATATTCCAAATATAATGCGCCTCATTCGCCGTGAGGAAGGGAAAATCTTATAGTGAAGTTTGGGATTGCGATAGAAAATTTACACTTGCAAGCAATCATAGGGATTTTGCCCTTTGAGCGCGAAAATGCGCAAGAAATTGCGGTGGATTTGGAGGCGGTTTATGAAAATGCGGAATTTGACGCACCAAATTGTCATTCTGAGGGAGCGAAGCGACCGAAGAATCCACGAATCAAAAACGATTCTTTTTTGGATTCTTCGCTCCGTGCTACGCACTACGCTCAGAATGACGAGGGAAGTGGAATTGTGAATTACGCCATTTTGCGCGAAATCATTTTGGATTCATTTAAGCAAAATGAATTTTTTTATTTAGAAAGCGCGTTAGTGGCGATTCAAAGCGCGATTTTAGAAAAATTCCCGCAAATTTTGGAGCTAAATTTGAGCGTCAAAAAATTAGAGATTTTTAGCGATTGCATTCCAAAAGTGCGCCTATCGTGGCAAAAAGGCGAAAAATTACAAGGTTTGGATTGCCACGAAAATTCGCTATGCTCATTTTCTCGCAATGACGGCGTGAAAGTGGATTGCTTCGGCGATTCGTGCGAATCGCATCGCAATGATGGAAAATAATAATGATTGAATCAAATATCCAAAGCACCACCGCAAATATCGCGCTAAAGGGCGAATTTAGCAAGTTTATTGCCAAAAGCGACATTGAAACGCTTCAAAATCTAGCCCAAAATAGCGCGATTCAAAGCTACAATCTAAACCTTGATAATATCACAAATTTTGATTTTACATTTCTTATTTTTCTCTATCAATACAGGCAAAATCTCACAAAGCGGGGGTGCAAAATCGCATTTATCGCAAATAGCGACAAGGCAAAGCGCATTTTGGAGCTACTAAAGGAAATCGAAATCAAAGAAAGCACCATAAAGCGCGTCAAAAAAGAGGATATTTTTACCAAAAGTAGCAGAGAGATTGGAATGCTACTTTATGGCTGGAGTGCGACTTTTGTGGAGTTTTTGAATTTTGTGGGGATTTTGATTTATTTTGTGTGTTTGTCGCTACTAAATCCGCGTAGGATTCGCTTTCGTGCAATCAACTATCACATTTTTCATAGCGTTATTACCGCAATGCCTGTCATTTTTATCGTCTCTTTTGTCGTGGGTGGCGTGATTGCCTATCAAGGTGCGGCGACTTTGGCGCGTATGGGCTTTGTGGAGCTAAGCGTTGAGATGACAGCAAAACTCACACTGCGCGAGATTGGACCATTTGTGGTGGCAATGATTGTCGCTGGGCGCAGTGCGAGTGCCTACACAGCGCAAATTGGCGTTATGAAAATGACTGAGGAAATCGATGCGATGAAAACGATGCAACTAAATTTGATGAATTTTATCGTTTTGCCGCGATTTTACGCGCTTGTGTTTAGCTTTCCGCTAATGGTGTTTCTCTCGGATTTGGTTAGCATTTTTGGCTGTATGGTGTTTTTGCATTTTGGATTTGACATAGGATTTAGCGACTATATCGCGCAGTTAAAAAGCTCTGTGGGAATGAATAGCTTTTGGACGGGCATTATCAAAGCTCCATTTTATGCTGGTGTGATTGTGGTAATTGGGTGTTTTATCGGCTTTCGCGTGGGGGATAATACGCAAAGTGTGGGTGAGAAAACGACTACTAGCGTGGTTTGTGCGCTATTTGGCGTTATTATCATAAATGCGTTATTTTCGCTTATCTTTACGGAATTGCGATTCTAATGGAGGCGAATCTTATGCAAAGCACGGCGCAAAATGCCACTAAAAATATCATCGAAGTGCGCAATCTCTACACGAAATATAAAGATAGATTCATACAAGAAAATG
>JBNMHH010000252.1:0-2792 GCA_050872665.1 Helicobacteraceae bacterium | reverse complement strand
GTGATTCGCTAGTGATTCACGATTCGCTAAAGTGGATACTTTGCTACGCTCAGTATGACGATAAGTTTGGATTGCCACGATTTTGCTACATAAAATCTCGCAATGACTAGGTGGGGCGTAGATTTGCAATTCGTGCGGATTTTTTATTATGTGGATTCACACGATTCGCCAAAAATCCCCACAAAATCAATCCGTAAATTTTATCTTTTTATGCTACAATTTCGCCTTTAAATTTCAAAAATCAAAGGATAAAAAAATGCCACTATTAGACAGCTTTAAGGTTAATCACACCATTATGCCAGCCCCTGCGGTGCGCCTAGCCAAAACTATGGAGACGCCCAAAGGTGATAAAATCGCCGTTTTTGACTTGCGCTTTTGCAAGCCCAATGAGGAGATTTTAAGTGAGCGCGGGATTCACACGCTAGAGCATCTTTTTGCGGGATTTATGAGAGAGCATTTGAATGCGCCAAATGTCGAAATCATCGATATTTCGCCTATGGGCTGTCGCACGGGCTTTTATATGAGCGTAATTGGAGTGCCAAGTGAGGAGCGCGTGAAAGAGGCGTGGGAGGCGAGTATGCGCGATATTTTACGCACGGATTCAATCCCTGAGGCAAACAAATATCAATGCGGGTCGTTTGCTATGCACTCGTTAAATGAGGCGCAAAAAATCGCGGAATCTACGCTAGAAAAAGGCGTAAAGATTATGAATACGCAGGAATTGCTTTTAAGCGATGAGTTGCTAAAGGGGCAAAAATGACAGCGGAGCTAAAGGTGTGCGGAATGCACTGCAATCACTGCGTAGAAAAAGTCAAGCGATTCGTAGGCGAAGTAAGCGGAGTGAGTGCGGTGAGCGTGGATTTGGAGGGCGGAATCGTGGCGGTGGATTTTGAAAGTCCAGCGACTTTGGAGGCAATCAAAGAGGCGATTTTAGATAGCGGATTTGAGGTGGAGTAAGGGCGAAACCAAAACGGCAAATCTTAGCGCGAATGCTTCATATAAAGATAAATCGTGCCTGTTGTTTGAATTGTAGATAAAGTAATGCTGTCATTGTTTTGACAAATCGTATATTTACTAAAACAATCTCACTTTTTCCGTCATTGCGAGATTCGGCAACGCCGAATTGTGGCAAAACAAGCGAAGCGCAGTTTCTTTATTAATCCAAAAAATAACAAATCCCCCAAATTTTATTCTACAATTTCGCCTTTAATTTAAAAAAATAAGGAGCAACAATGGCAATTTTTAGAAAAGAAAGAGTGGGCAATCGGCGAATCATTCGCATTTTTGGCACAAAAATTCTCTCTTACACGCGGGGGGGGGGGAAATCGCAATTCTTTACTAGCGAAACTTAAAGCACTAGATGAAAAAATATCCCGCATAGACGCAAAGACAGAAATCGCCTTTCAAAGCGCATTTTCCGCACTCCACCGCCACCCCAAATCATACTCACAACTTGGCGCAGACTTAGTCGCTTATGCCCTGCATAATGGCAAAAAAGACGGATTTTATGTGGATATTGGCGCACACAATGGCGTTGAGATTTCAAATACACTTTTATTTGAAAATCTCGGCTGGAAGGGCTTCTGTGTAGAGGCGAATCCCAAAACTTTTGAGGCGTTGCAAAAAAATCGCAAATGCGATTGCTATAATTTAGCCGTATTTTCCAAAAATGTAGGCAAAATGAAAATGGCGACTACGAGTTTATCTACGCTAGATAGCTTGGAAGTAAATCTCACAGACAACCATCGCAAACGAATGCAATTTGAGTGCGGACTCGATGAAAGGATACAATATGTAGAGGTGCAAAGCGCGACATTTGGCGAGATTATGGCGCATTATCCTAGCGTAACGCACATTGATTTTATGAGCCTTGACATTGAGGGCGGTGAGTTTGAGGTGTTAAAAGGCATAGATTTTGACAAATACACATTTTCGCTAATGGCAATCGAGCATAATAATGTGCGCGAATCGATAGAAAATATCACAAAATTACTTGAATCAAAGGGCTACAAAATACTATTTTTCAATGCGTGGGATTTTTTCTTTGTGCCTGATGATAGGTTAGGCTGGAAGCGAAAATATGAGCTGAAGTTGTAGGGATTATGGATTGCTTCTGGCTAAAGCCCTCGCAATGACGAGAGAATAGAGAGACTCTACTTTTTTGCAAAAGCCAAACGAAGCAAAAAGTTTTAAATGGTTGCGCTACGCACTGATTTGATTTATTTGGATTGCCACGACTTGCCTTTAGGCAAGTCTCGCAATGACAGAATATTGTAGATTCGCCCTAGATTCGTAATCAATTCGCAACGCGAATCACAATCGAAGTAATGGCGGTGTGGCTTTTGTATTTGTAGAAAATTTTGGGATAAAACTAGACTTGGAGTCTGTTGATTCCCAAAATTTTCTACAAGTGCGAAATTGCATACCCCAGAACAAATTGCCACGCTTTACTTCATCGTAATCGTATTTAGCCCATTACTTTGATTGTGATCACGCTAACGCGAATCGGTTGCGAATCTAGCGTGAATCTATAATTTTCCGTCATTGCGAGGCGAATCATAGATTTGCCGAAGCAATCCACGAATCCAAAAATAATTTATTATCGTAATGTGATTCGGTAAATTATGCAAAGCAACCCACAATCCCTACAATTTTAGCTCATATTTTCGCTTCCAACCCAGCCTATCATCGGGCACAAAGAAAAAATCCCACGCATTGAAAAATAGTATTTTGTAGCCTTTTGATTCAAGCAATTTTGTGATATTTTCTATCGATTCGCGCACATTATTATG
>JBNMHH010000251.1:0-2829 GCA_050872665.1 Helicobacteraceae bacterium | reverse complement strand
TATATTGTGTTTTAGTGATTCTATCGCGAATCGCAACTTCGCCTTTTTCAACCTCGCTTTTGCCGATGATAGCGATATATGGCACTTTTTGCTTTTCACTTACACGAATCCGCTTATTAAAGCTATCGCCTTTTAGATTCACCTCAGCATAAGCGCCAAATTCAAGTAGATTCGCCGCTAAATCCCGCGCATAAGGCGCAAATTCCTCGCTTATTGGGATAAAAATCACCTGCGTAGGCGCGATAAAGATAGGAAACTCACCATTAAAATGCTCTATCAAAATCGCCACGAATCGCTCAAAACTCCCCAAAATCGCGCGATGAATCATCACAGGGCGTTGCTCGGTATTGTTTTCATCAATGTAGGAAATGTCAAATCGCTCGGGCAGATTCATATCAATTTGCACAGTGCCACACTGCCATTTACGCCCGATTGCGTCTGTAATTTTTATGTCGATTTTGGGTCCATAAAACGCCCCACCGCCCTCATCAATGCTAAATTTGATATTATGCGAATTTAGCGCGTTTTTAAGCGCATTTGTCGAATCTTCCCAAATCGCCTCACTACCGATAAATTTCTCAGGGCGCGTGGAGATTTCCATTTCGTATTTAAAGCCAAATTTATCCATAATCTTTGTGGCAAATGTGATGATTTTCACAATCTCGGATTCGATTTGATTGGGGCGACAAAATAAATGCGCGTCATCTTGTGTAAATTCCCTCACGCGCAAAAGCCCGTGCAACACGCCACTTTTTTCGTGGCGATGAACTACGCCATATTCGTAAAATCGCAATGGCAAATCCCTATAACTCCGCACCGCGCTTTGATAGACTTTGATATGCCCAAGGCAATTCATCGGCTTTATGCCGTATTCTTGCTCATCAATGGTGGTAAAATACATATTTTCTTTGTAGTTATCGTAATGTCCGCTGATTTTCCACAAATCGCTTTTCAAAATCTCAGGTCCGCGCACAGGCTCGTAGTCTTGCGCAATCAACGCCTTTGTCAAAAGATTTTCTAAATTTTTGCGCAATCTAGCACCCTTTGGTAGCCAAATAGGCAATCCAGCACCTATCTCATCATCAAAGCAAAATAAATCTAACTCATTGCCTAGCTTCCTATGGTCGCGCTTTGCAGCTTCTTGCATCATAAATTCGTATTCTTTTAACGCTTCCTTTGTCGCAAAGGCAATGCCATAGATTCGCGTAAGCATTTCGGCATTTTCATCGCCACCCAAATACGCACCAGCTAGTTTGGTAAGTTTAAAATGGCGAATCAGTCCCGTGCTAGGGATATGCGGTCCGCGACATAAATCCTCAAAATCCCCTTGCTTATACGCACTAAAATTATCCCCTACGATTTTGCTAATCACCGCCATTTTTAGCTCATCGTCTTTGAATTTCGCCTCCGCATCTTTGCGCGTCATATAGATTTTTACAATCTCATCATTTTGCTTTGCTAAAAGGCGCATTTTTTCTTCGATTCGCGGTAAATCTTCAGGCGTTATTTTCTCATCAACCTTAAAATCATAATAAAATCCTTCATTTACAACGGGTCCCACGAAAAATTTGGCATTGCTAAAAATCTCCCTAATCGCCTGTGCCATTAAATGCGCGGTAGAGTGGCGCAAAATCTCTAGTGAATCTTTGGAGTTATCAAAGTGGATTGCTTCATAATCCGCTGTATCGATTGAAAGCTCGTTAATCGTTTGTAAATCAAAGATTTTATCATCTTTTTTGTAAGCTATTATTTCGCTCAAAATTGCCTTTCGCCTTTATTAAAAAATCTATGGTGGTCCCGATTGGACTTGAACCAACGACCCCTACCATGTCAAGGTAGTGCTCTACCACTGAGCTACGCGACCATTTTGCGATATTTTTGCCAAATATTTCAAAAAATAAAACTGCGATTATAGCGACTTTAAAGCTAAATTTACCTTAAATTTTATAAAATCCACGCGAAAATTTATTTACAATAAAGGCAAACTTTGAAGCATAAAATATCCGTAACGATTTTAGTCAAAAATGCGCAAGAAACGCTAAAAGAGTGCCTTGAATCTGTGAGGGATTTTGATGAAATTATTTTGCTTGATAATGATAGCACGGATAGGACGCTACAAATTGCGCGTGAGTTTGGCGAATCTTATAAAAATCTACGCATAGAGCAAAGCGAATTTATCGGCTTTGGTGCGCTGAAAAACCTATGCGTGAGTTATGCCAAAAATGAGTGGATTTTATCGCTTGATAGCGATGAGGTGCTTGAATCTAGCACATTAAGCGAAATAAACGCGCTTGATTTGCAACAAAATCAAATCTACGCCATTCCACGCAAAAACCTTTATAATGGCGTGTGGATAAAGGCGTGTGGGTGGTATCCCGACTTTGTGTGGCGCATTTTTAATAAAAATTTCACGCGTTTTAATGACAATGCGGTGCACGAAAGCGTTATGATTCCGCCAAATGCGCAAAAGATTCACCTAAAAGGCGCGATAAAGCATTATGCCTACGATAATATTTCGCAGTTTTTAGAGAAAATGCAACGCTATTCTAGCCTATACATAGAGCAAAATTACGATAAAAATAATCCAAAAAGCATATCAATGTCTAAGGCAATCTTGCGCGGTAGCTGGGCTTTCACGCGGAGTTATTTTTTACGAAAAGGTATTTTTTACGGATATAAAGGATTCATTATTAGCGTGTGTGCTGGACTTGGGACATTTTTTAAATATGCCGAATTATATGAAATAACTCACGCGCCCCCCCCCTATGCCACTTCACTAATTATCACTACCTACAATCAAAAAGAGCGATTGGCGTTAGTTTTGGATTC
>JBNMHH010000250.1:0-2841 GCA_050872665.1 Helicobacteraceae bacterium | reverse complement strand
TTTGCTTCTCTCGTGGCTTTTTGGCATTTTTGCAAATTGGGGCTGGGCGATTATTGGGCTAACGCTGATTGTGCGAATCGTCCTTTATCCGCTCACTTACAAGGGAATGGTGTCAATGCAAAAGCTAAAAGATTTGACACCAAAAATGAAAGAGATTCAAGAAAAATACAAAGGCGATGCGCAAAAAATGCAACTCCACATTATGGAGCTATACAAAAAGCATAAAGTCAATCCTATGGGTGGCTGTCTGCCTTTGCTTTTGCAAATCCCTGTGTTTTTTGCGATTTACCGAGTGCTTTACAATGCCGTTGAGCTAAAAGACGCTGCGTGGCTGTTGTGGGTTAAGGATTTGAGTGCGATGGACCCGTATTTCATACTGCCGATTTTAATGGGCGGAAGTATGTATTTACAGCAAAAAGTCTCCCCCACGACTTTTAATGACCCTATGCAGGAAAAAGTCTTTAAGTTTTTGCCACTTGTTTTTACAATCTTTTTGATTACATTCCCCGCTGGGCTTATGCTTTACTGGACGGTGAATAATATTTTTTCAATCATTCAGCAAGTCTTAATCAATAAGGTTATGGAAAAGAAAAAAGCCCTTGAAATCGCCGAGCATAAGGCGACACACGAGCATACTAAAGAAAATAAAAAAGGATAAAAATTGACAAAATTTACTGCCCCCACGATTGAATTAGCCCTGCTAGAGGCGAGTAAAGAGCTAAAATGCTCGATTGTAGATTTGGAATATGAGATTATCGAAAAGCCCAGCAAAGGATTTTTGGGGCTTGGCAAAAGGGACGCCAAAATCGTAGTGAGCCTTAAAAATAAACGCCATAATTTTGGTGGCGAAAATAGGCGCGAATCCAAAGGCGACTTTAGAGGCGAATCGCGTGGCGATTTTAAAGGCGAATCTAAAAATAATGACTTTAAGGGCGAATCCAAATTCGCACAAAAAGGCGCATTTGAGCGCAAATACGACACCCAATACGAATCAAAACAAAAATACGATTCGCAATCTAAGTCCGATTCACGCTTTGAATCCAAAGATGACTTTAGGCGCGAATCCAAATACGATTCAGGCGACATTGATGAATCCATAATCCAAAAAATCCACAAAGAGATAAATGAGCTTTTCGCGCTACTACCGATAAAACTAAGCAAAATCGAAGTCTCAAAGTTTGAGAAAAACACCATTTTGATTCATTTCAAAGGCGCGGACGCCGCACTTTTAATCGGTGAGAGAGGCTATCGCTACAAGGCGATTTCATACTTGCTATTTAATTGGCTAAATGCCGAGTATGGCATAAATATCCGCTTAGAGATTGAGAGCTTTTTAGTTAGTCAAGAGGCGATGATAGCGCATTATTTAGCCCCGATAATCGAGGAATTGCAAGATTCCGATGAGCCATTTGCCACCAAAACATTTGATGGGATTCTCGCATATATCGCGCTAAAAGAGCTTCGTGCGAAACTACACGGCAAAAATATCGTGCTAAAAACAAACGAAAATGACGAAAGCTATGTTTTAATTCAACCGCTTAGAAAATAGCTTATTTACGCCACCGCAATGCAAGATTCCACCAAAAGATTCGCCAAAGATTCGGCGCGTGATTCCATAAAAGATTCCACTAAAGATTCCGCCCAAAATTTCGCCACAAATGACACGATAGTCGCCATTTCCACAGCCATTGGCGAGGGCGCGATTGGCATAGTGCGACTAAGTGGGAGGGACGCGCTAAAAATCGCACAGCGCGTTACTAAAACCGCCACGATTCGCCCACGATTCGCGCATTTAAAATATCTCTACGATGAAAATGGCGCATTGATTGACAGAGGCATTGTGATTTATTTTAAAGCCCCGCATAGCTTTAATGGCGAGGATATTGTGGAGATTCAATCACACGGCGGAATCGCCTTGCAAAAAAAACTACTTGAAGTTTGTCAGCATTTTGGTGCGAGAATCGCCCGTGCTGGGGAATTTAGCAAAATCGCATTGATGAACGGCAAAATGGATTTATCGCAAGTAGAAACCACCGCAAACCTCATCGCCACGCGCAATGCAAACGCCCTAAACCTAATCGCGCAAAATCTCAAAGGCGATTTGCAAAAAATCATAGATGATTTTAGGGACAAATTATTAGAGATTTTAGCCCAAAGCGAGGCGTTAATCGACTATGCCGAAGATGAGATTCCAAGCGATTTAAGCACGAATCTTAGCGATTTGCAAACGCGCCTACAAAGCATTCTTGCGCATTCACAGAGTATGCAACATATCATAAATGGACACAAACTCGCAATCATAGGCAGACCAAATGTCGGCAAAAGCTCCATTTTAAACGCATTGCTTTTGAAAAATCGCGCGATTGTAAGCGAGATTGAAGGCACTACGCGCGATAGTATCGAGGCACAGCTCACAATCGAAGGGCAGGTAATCACTATCATTGACACAGCGGGAATCCGCGCTAGTAGCGAAGCTATCGAGCTTTTAGGGATTGAGAAATCCAAAGAAATCGCGCGTGAGGCGAGTATCATTTTGGCGGTGTTTGATGGAAGCAAAAAATTTGATGATGAGGAAATATTGCAGATTTTGCGCGAAAATGAGGGAAAATTCATAATTGTGGCAATCAATAAAAGCGACAAAGAAAGAGTGGTGGATTTGGCGCATTTTAGGGATTATACGCCCATTTTTATTAGCACAAAAAATGAAAGCGTTTTTGAGATTCGCAAAGCCATTGCGACAAAAATCCACATAAATCCGCAAAATGATGAAAGCGTCATTTTAGGCTCATTGCGCCAAATGGAATGCGTGGAGGGCGCGTTAGATTCGCTTAAAGGTGCGCA
>JBNMHH010000249.1:0-2864 GCA_050872665.1 Helicobacteraceae bacterium | reverse complement strand
TTTTTATCCACAATCGCGCCTTTTTGTTCAATATCCACTTCATTTTTTAGTGTCTCAATATAGTCCTTTTCCACAAAGCAAATCTCTTGCGAATCTTTATATTCCTCTAGCTCCCCAAACCACGGCATTGCAGCAAATGCCTCTTTTTTGACATTTTCTTTTAGCTTGTCGCCAAGCGGGAAAATCAGCCTATCTTTGGCAAATTGCGAGATTCCAAACAAAAAGTAGCTTTGGTCTTTGCTCTTATCCACCGCTTCTTTAATGTAGTTTTTGCCCTCCACCTGCGCGATTTGCGCATAATGCCCACTTGCGATAAATTCGCACCCTAAATCTAGGGCGCGTTCTAAGCCTAGCCCAAATTTGATATTTGGATTACACATAGCGCAGGGATTGGGCGTTTGGGCGTTTTTGTATGAGTTAATAAAATAATCATAGACTTTTGCTTTAAACGCCTCGCGCAAGTCCAAAACGCGAAAATCGATATTTAGATTCGTTGCGACTTTTTCGCATTTTTGGATAAAAAAGTGGTGTTTTTTCTCATTATCGTGCAATTTTAGATAAATGCCATAAACCTCGTAATTTTGGCGCAAAAGATACGCGCTATATGAGCTATCCACACCCCCGCTCATTAGCAAAGCGACTTTTTTCTTTGCCATTTTTTATGTCCTTATGATAGATTCGGCGATTTTGATTTTATTCGCACACATAAAGTGAATCTTTGGGTGCAACGCAATTAAATCTTTATATAAATTGCGACTTAGATTCAGCCCTATTTCACGCTCTTTTTGCGAATCGCCATTTGCGCTTTGCAAATTTTCAATCCACGATTGTGGCATAAAACAGCCCGGTAGTTTGTGATATAAAAATTCCGCCGTTTTTAGGCTCATAATGGGATAAAAGCCAAAGATTAGCTTCGCATTTGTCCCTAAATCCGCGTTGATTCGCGCTATCATTGCTAAAAGATTTTTGGCGTTTTCTATTTCAAAAATGGGTTGCGTGATAAGCGCAAGTGCGCCAAGCGCGACTTTACGGCGCATTTTTTTGGCGATATTTTCCATATCATTTGCGTAGGCATTGATGACGGATAGCGGATAAATGTGTCTGCCTGTGTCGCTTAATTTTGCGCCGTTTAAATCCACGCCATTATTCAAATTTCTAATAATTTCTAACAATAAAAAGCTATTGCCCTCAAAAACCGCCTTTGCATTGGGCTGGTCGCCTAGCTTTATGGGGTCGCCACGAAGCGTCAAAAACAATCGCACTCCAAATTCATTTAGCCCCAAAATCTCGCCCTGCAATGCGATAGAATTTTTATCTCTCGCACTTATGGTGCAAATGGTGGGTTTGCATAAAAAATCTTGTATTTTTATACTTGCTAAAATCGCACTATGTTTTAAGCGTGAGAGTGGCGAATCTGTGCATACAAAAGCGTCAATCTCCCCAAAAATCGCGCTATTTTTAATATCAGTCATTATTTTTTCCACGCTAAAGGCTTTTTGCGGGACGATTTCATAGCTTAAAAAGGGCGAATCGCTTAGCATTTTTTTTGCAACAATCTCTACTTTTTCTTGCATTTTTACCTCGAATCTTAAAAAATATTGCGCGAATCCAAAACACAGATTCGCAATCTAACAATTTGTAAATTTTATCACAAAAGCAAAAAATAAACCGCATTTTATGATAAAAACTATATAATATCAAGCAGAAATCAAACTAATTCTAGCCCTAAAGGACGCCAAATGCAAGAAATGCTACTTATGTTTAACTATCTAAAACGCTACCACAGCGATATTTTGGATACTTTGTGTATAATGCTTGGATTTATAAACCTGCGAATCTATGCGCCTGAAGTCATTAAAGATTTGACTATGCGCGTGAAAAAGCGCAGAGAAATGGAGTTTGAAACCAATATCGCGCTAAAAAATCTGCTAGGCAATCTCTATGTCAAGCCCAATGGCAATCTAAACTTTATCAAAATTATGCGCTCACTTAATGATATGCACCCAAATAGCGAGAATATTGAGATTTTGATAAACACAATCACGCAGAAAAAAACCATAAACAAACTCTACTCATATTCCACGCCAATGGAGATAAATCGCCTGATTGTGGATATTTTAGACATACAAGAGGGCGATGAGATTTACAATCCCTGCTATGGGATTGGCTCTCTTTTTTTCGCACTCGCGCAGAAAAAAAAGCATTTTAGCATTTATGGCGAAGAGCTAGATTCAAGCCTTGATATGGTGGCAAGACTAATTTTAAAGGCAATCAATATCGATTCGCGTAATCTTTTTGTGAATAATATCCTAAAACAGCAGATTTTCCCGCCACACAGGCGATTTAATAAGATTATGTGCAATCCGCCCATTGACACTTACATAGGCATTTTGGATTTGAAAAATAACGAGCGATTCGCCAAATATGGCATTATCACAAAGAGCGTCCCTGAGCTAAGTTTCATCGTAAATGGCATTTCGTATATGAAAGATAAGGGCGTGTTTATTATCCGCAACCAAATCCTTAAAAAGTCCTTTGTAGAGGAGCGATTCAAAGATAAGCTATGTGAGGAGGGGCTGATAGAAGCGATTATCGAGCTTCCAAGCAATATTTTCCCGCATAACAACGCGGAATTTTCGCTTATGATTTTATCAAACAATAACAAGGGCATTTTACACATTGACGCCTCAGAATTTTGCACCAAAGAGGGCAAATATAATCGCCTAACCAAAACAGATGAAATCCTCTCAATGCTAAAGCACAAGAAAAACACCGAGCATTCGCTATGGACGCCTTATACTAAGATTGACACAAATGACTTACGCGCACAGATTTACCTAAAAAAGCGCGAATCAAACCCAAAT
>JBNMHH010000248.1:0-2870 GCA_050872665.1 Helicobacteraceae bacterium | reverse complement strand
TATCCACGCGAAAACCTCATCGGCTTTTTTTACAATCCCAATATCCACCCGCGCGATGAATATGATTTGCGATTGCAAGATGTCCGCCGAAGTTGTGAAAAACTAAAAATCCCACTCATCGAGGGCGAGTATGATTTGGTAAGCTGGTTTGATGAAGTCGCTGGATTAGAAAATGCCGAAGAAAAGGGCGAAAGGTGTGCTGTATGTTTTGAATCACGCTTAGTAAAAACCGCACTTGTCGCGCTAAATTTAGGCGAATCCAAAATCACCACGACTTTACTTACAAGTCCGCTAAAACCACAAAATGAGCTTTTTACGCTTGGCGAAAATATCGCGCAAAAATACGATTTAAAATTCATCGCGGTGGATTTTCGTAGCAATGGTGGCACACAAGTTCAAAGCAATTTAACAAAAAGCGCGAATCTCTATCGCCAAAATTATTGTGGCTGCGAGTTTGCACTGCTAAAGCAAAGGGAGCGCAAAAATGCCATTGCGCTAGAGCTTTTTAGCGAAATCGGGGGCAGGGCGTTAAAAGGGAGCGCAAAATATAATAGCGATATTTTCCGCAAAGCGTGGGAATATGAACGCAATAACACACCATTTATCTTGCAAAAAAATACCATAAATGCGTGGCGTTTATTGCAAGGAAGCGTGAAAATGATAGGCGAAAATGGCAAAAAAATTGCGATAAATTCCTACATTTTTGCACATTCAAAAGCGATGAAAAATCAAAAGATTCATAGCATAAAGTGGCATAAAATTATTTTTGGGGATAATAAAATCGAAGTGGGATTTAATGATAACGCGCTATTTTTGAGCGTGGAGTCTGTGAATATTATCTTTGGCATGAGCTACAAAAATGCCATTGATATGCGCTATAATCCGCCGAAATTTGATGATGAGCTAAAAATCCGCGCCAAACTTTTGGGGGTTGAAAGTATAAAGCCTATAATTGCGATTGATTCGGCGATTCAAAGCGATTTGGTGCTAAATATCAACGCGATTTTTCAAAACACCGACATTTTTGAGATTGTGGAAGTGTGAAAATCGCACTAGATTTTATAATTTGCGAAATCGCAATAATTTAATCTTTATCGCTATCCAAAACCGCTTTGATTGCCATAGCGGGGATAATAAACACGCTTAAAGCTATACACACAACCATAATATTCGTAAGTATTACAAATCCTCCAATTTATCATAACTACTTTTAATTTTATCCTTAAGATAAATTTTTATGCTACAATTTTACCTGAAAAATTTTTAGATTCAAAGGAATGGCAATGAAATTTTTTAGCAAAGAAAAGGTAGGCAATCGCCGAATCTGCTATATTTTTGGCACAAAAATTCTCTCTTACACACGGGGGGGGGGAATCTGATTTTGCACTTCGCGCAAAATATTTCCTCCCTATGCACGCCTCACACAATGAAATAAATCTATTTGTAAAACATACTATAAATTCCAAAAGTTACCTAGAGTTTGGCTGTGGTGGCTCGACATTTTTACTTGCATACTTAAGCAATGCCAAAATATTTTCCATAGAAAGCGACAAAAATTTCATAAAACTTATATCACAAAATGAAACTTTGGCGCAGATTTTAAATGAAAGCAAATCTAGAATCCGCCTTTTACACATTGACATAGGCGAAACAAAAGAGTGGGGTTTGCCAAAAGACGACAGCAAAAAATCACAATATCCACAATATAGCCAAAAAATCTTTGAAATTTTATCACAAGATGAGATAGATTTAATTGATACATATTTTGTCGATGGGCGTTTTCGTGTGGCGTGTGTGATGAGTATTTTATTGCATTGCAACACAAATGCTAAAATCATTATACACGACTTTTGGAATAGACAATATTATCATAGCGTGTTAGAATTTTTAGAAGCGGTGGATAAAGTGGATACTCTAGCGATTTTTAAAATCAAGCCAAATATCAATAAAAAGCGCATCGAATCGCTACTCAGAGAATATGAATTTGTGTTAGATTGACGCACGGCTTTGGAGTAAATTATTATCTAGTGCTTATACTCAAAGCCTTGATTTTGTAGTTTGGCTAAATCATACTGATTGCGCCCATCAAAGATTATAGCATTTTTAAGCTTTGATTTTATTTTGTTAAAATCGGGTCGGCGAAATTCATTCCATTCGGTTAGTAGTAGCAACGCATCAGCATTTTCAAGTGTGTCATAAGCAGATTTTGCATAAATGACTTTGTCGCCAAAATAAAATTTCGCATTTTCCATAGCCTTTGGGTCGTAGGCTTTGATTGTCGCGCCTTTATCAAGCAAAGCGTTTATGATAGTTACACTCGGTGCTTCTCTCATATCATCTGTTTTTGGCTTAAAAGCTAGTCCCCAAACCGCAAATGTTTTGCCCGTAAGATTTTCGCCAAATCTTTGTGTGATTTTGTTGATGAAATTTAATCTCTGCTTTTTGTTTGTTTCATCGGCTGCGGCGATGATAGACATAGCACAAGCATTATCCTCGCCCGTTTTGATGAGAGCTTTGACATCTTTGGGAAAGCAACTTCCACCATAGCCAAGCCCCGCAAATAAGAATTTATTGCCTATCCTTGAATCTGTCGTCATACCGATTCGCACCATTTCGGCATCCGCGCCGACTTTTTCGCAAAGATTAGCAATTTCGTTTGCGTAGGATATTTTTACAGCCAAAAAAGAATTTGCCGCATATTTACTCATCTCGGCGGATTTGACATTCATCACAATGATTCTATTGCCCGTCCTAAAAAATGGCGAGTAAATCTCTTGCATAATCTGCGTAGCCTTGGGCGAATCTGAGCCGATGATAACTCTATCCGGGGACAAAAAATCATTAACCGCATCGCCTTGCTTTAAAAATTC
>JBNMHH010000247.1:0-2882 GCA_050872665.1 Helicobacteraceae bacterium | reverse complement strand
TCTTTTTTAGAGTTAAAATGCGCACATTGCAGTGAGGTAAGAATGTCAATCTCCCCATTTTGCAAGGATTCAAGCAAACTATCGCGCTCTTTTGCGCCTTTTAGTGGCGGATTGATTTTGCAGCTGTGTTATAATCCTTACACGCTTCATCGCTTAAAATCAAGTGGTGCGCGGAGACTTCGGCGAAAATTTGCGGATTATGCTTTTTGGCTTGATTGATGAGTTCAAGGCTACGAATCTCGCTAATTGCGCTAAAAACGACTTTGATTCCATAAAAAATCGCCACTTCAAGCATTTTGGCGACTTCTTTGATTTCGCTAAGTGGGCTTCGCGCGGGGATTCCTAGCTCTGCGCTCAATGCGCCGTAATTTATCATTCCGCCCAAATTGTCATTTGCATTGATAAAAAGCGGAATGTCAAGCATTTTGGCGTATTTGGCGACTTTGTCAATGGTATTTGCGCCCTTTGCGCTGTCTAAATTTATCCCCACGCCCCCTAGCGCGTTTAAAATGGTAATATCACAGATTTTAGAATCGCCACCTGATTGGGCGTTTGAATCGCTCACATTAGACGCGATTAAGGGCAAAATCGCCACTTCGCTACTAATATTTTTCACAAATTCCATTGCCATTTCGTTGTCAATGGCGGGATTCGTAGCGGAATTAAGCGTGAGAATCCCCACGCCTCCGCTCTTTGCCTTTTTGCCTAAAGATAAAATCGAATTGCGCGAAAGCGATTTGTTTTTAGGAAAAACATTTAAATCAATCAGCTGTGGCGCAATTAGCGCGTCTTTAAAGTCTAAAACCGATTCGTCATTGCGAGATTCGGCTAAAGCCGAATCGTGGCAATCCACAATTATTCCATTTTTAATCTCTACGCTTTGATTTTTTGCCTTAACTATCATTTTTTTGCCTCCTTTAAGAAAATAAAATACTTAGCCTATCAAGTCCGCCAGATATTATTACAACGCCGATTCCTACAAGTAAAATCCCGCTAATAATTTCAATCAATCTATAATATTTTTTCACTTTATCAAAAACCCTAAAGATTCGCTCAATCAAAAATGCAGTTAGCAAAAACGGCACTCCAAGCCCCAGTGCGTAGATGATTAGCAAGTAGATTCCGCTATTGACACTAATGCTATTTAGTGCGATGATTGAAGCCAAAATGGGTCCCACGCACGGACTCCACCCTAGCGCAAAGCCGATTCCTAAAATAAATGGCGAGATGATTCGCACAAGTGGGTTTGAATCTAAATTCCTAAACATCGCGAATCGCTTTGTTTTATACAAAATATTTAGGCGCAAAATGCCTAAAAAGTGGATTCCAAAGACGATGATAATCGCCCCAGCGATATAGTTTGTGATAGGATTGCTTAAAAATCGCCCCACAAGCGAGTTAAATGAGATTCCAAGCAATATAAAAATCAGCGAAAATCCCGCCACAAAGAGCATTGCGCGTTGAAAGATATAGATTTTTTGCTTGTAATTTCGCGCGTGTAATTCCTCAATGGAAATCCCGCTAATATAGCTCATATACGGCGGGATAAGGGGCAAAATGCAAGGGCTAAGAAAAGTCAAAATCCCCGCCAAAAACGCCGCAAGGTAGGGCAGATTTTCGTATAGATTTACCAAAGCGAGTTCCACGCGATTCCTTAACATATTTGAAAACTTCAAGCGCGAATTATAGCCAAAATTTTTTATTTTTTAATCAAATCGCAAATGACATTACGGACAAATTTATTTTTATTAAAAATATTTTTTTGCTAAAATTTGCGAATTATTTTTATAGATTTATGAGGCACAAAATGCGTTACGAACTTGATTGTGAGGATAGCTTTGAGGAAAATCTGTTTTTTTGGATAGAGCGATTTTTGCATTCCAAAATCACAAGCCTTAGCTCACGCAATGTGCGGGACAAAGAGGCACTAAATCGCATTTTGCAAGAGCTGCGATTTGGCATAAAAAATATTAGCGATTTGAAAATTCTAGCCAAAAAAACGCGCAATATCGGGCTTATTGGCATAAATACTTATGCGAATCCGCTCATCAAGCTATTTATTTATTTGCAAGGCTTTGGATTTGCTAGTATGCGCGAGATTGATGAGGAAAAATTGCGCGATTTTATCGCTGTGGAGTGCGCTTCGCTTAGCAATGCGAGTAAGAAAAACTACCGCATCGCAATCATCGGCTTTTTTGCCTTTATCGACAAGCACAACGAGGACGCGCAGGGCAAAAGCTATATTTTTAACATTGAGCTAAAAAATATCGGCGATATTCGTGGCAAAAGTGGCGAGAAACTGCCCTCTTACCTTAATGAAAGCGAGGTGGCGCGATTCATTAGCGCAATCGATGAGTTTCCTTTTAGCGATAAGACGATTCATCGCAATCGGCTGATTTTAAAGATGATTTTATACACGGGGATTCGCGTGAGCGAGGCACTCAATCTAAAGCAAAAAGACATTAGCCAAAAGGACGAATATTTTATTTTGCAAGTGCGTGGCAAGGGCAATAAACCGCGCATTGTGATGATTTTCAAACGGCATATCGAAAAGTTGCTCGATTCGTGGCTTAGCCAAAAAAGCGCGATGAATCTAAAAAGCGATTTGATTTTTTGCAACTTTAAGGACAGAATTTTGACTCAAGCCTATGTGAGCCGTGTGGTGGAAAATGTGCTGAGTTTTGCGGGGATTCGCAAGGAAAAAAACGGAGCGCATTTACTGCGCCACAGCTTTGCGACTTTGCTATATCAAAAGAGCTTGGATTTGATTTTGGTGCAAGAGGCTTTGGGGCATTCTAGCATTGCTACTTCGCGCATATACACGCATTTTGACACCTCGCGCTTGAAAAAAACCACGAGCATTATGCCAAGTGGGGCAGAGT
>JBNMHH010000246.1:0-2888 GCA_050872665.1 Helicobacteraceae bacterium | reverse complement strand
ATTTTTTCATTATATATAATGTGTATTTTTTGCCACAATAGGGATTTAATAATGGGTTTGTGTGAGTGAATCTAAATATATTTTTATAGATTCGTGGGGATTTGGGATTTTTTTAGAATTTATTTTTGGATTGCTTTGATTTTACAAATACCAAATATCACAATGACAGAAAGTTGCACTTGTAATAGTAAAATATGTGGATTGCTTCGGGCAAAGCCCTCGCAATGACGATAGAGATTCAATAATAATAATAATAAAAAGATAACATTGCGAAACTTGCCCTTTGGCGACGAGTAGCAATTTATCACCTCTCCGTCATTGCGAGACAATCCGCAGGATTGTCGTGGCAATCTATTTTGGACTTGTAGGAATCGTGGATTACTTTATGCAAAGCCCTCGCAATGACGAAATATTATAGATTTGTAGCCAATTTTGCATTAAGCGGAATTATTTATAAATTTTTCGTAAATACTCCATCTTACTACTCGCATTTAGTAGCAACATATCCGCCAAAACTATGGCTAGTAGCGATTCAGCCACCACACTACCGCGAATGGCTATGCAAGGGTCGTGCCGTCCTTTTAGATTTAGCTCCACTTCGCGCCCATTTTTATCGATAGTCTTTTGTGGGCGGAAAATGCTTGGTGTGGGCTTAAAATGCACCTTTACAACAATCTCATCGCCATTACTAATACCGCCCAAAATCCCGCCACTATGATTGCTTACAAAGCCACGCGAATTTATAGCGTCATTATTTTCGCTTCCCAAACGCGCACTTGCTTCCACGCCAGAGCCGATTTCAACGGCTTTCACGCCATTTAGCCCCAGCATTACCGCGCCGATTGCCGAATCTATCTTATGATAAAGCGGTTCGCCTAAACCCACAGGCACATTTTGCGCAGAAATTAGCGCGACACCACCTATGCTATTTTGGCTTTCACGCGCATTTTTGATTGCCTCTTTTTGCGCGTTTTCTACCGCACTATCAAGGCTAAAAATCTCGCTTTTTAGGGCATTTTCAAATGAAATATTTTTTGCCAAAATGCCCCCGATTCCTAAAATCCCACTACGAATCACAACGCCAAATTCGCGCAAAATCATCTTTGCAAACGCCCCAGCAGCCACCCTTGCGACACTCTCTCTGGCACTGCTACGCCCACCGCCACGATAATCTCTCAATCCATATTTATGAAAATATGTGAAATCCGCGTGGCTAGGGCGAAAAATATCTTTGACATTTTCATAATCGCTACTTTTGGTGTTTTGATTTGGCACAATTAGCGCGATAGGCGCACCCGTAGAGATTCCCTCAAATACGCCACTTAAAATCTCTGCAATATCGCTCTCTTTGCGCTGTGTAGAGTAGAGATTTTTCCCGCCCTTGCGCCGATTTAGCTCATTTTGCAATAAATCTAAGTCGATTTTTAGCCCCGCAGGGACGCCGTCAAGGACGCACCCTATCGCCTGTCCGTGCGATTCGCCAAATGTGCTTACGCGAAATTTTAATCCAAGTGTATTCATAGCTAGTTTGCACTTTTTTCGCGTTTTAGGCGGTTGTAGGCGATTTTGGCGCAGGTTTGTTCGGCGTCTTTTTTGCTTTTGCCACTTGCGGTGGCGAATTTCTGCCCGTTGATTAGCACTTCCATTGTAAAGCTCTTATTGTGGTCAGGTCCGCTTGAATCCACCAAAACATACTCAGGCAAATCCCCGCAAATCGCCTGTGTAATCTCTTGGAGCGCGGTTTTGTAATCCACAAAGAGATTTTCTAACTCCACGCCCTTGTATTCATACTCCAGCAGTGAAATGATGAGTTTTCGCGCACTCTCCAAGCCTCCGTCAATGTAAATCGCGCCCACTAACGCTTCAAAGGCGTCTGATAAGATTGATGGCTTTTTATGCCCTGCGTTGCGCGATTCAGACTTTGAGATGAGCAAATATCTGCCCAAATCAAGCGCGTTTGCGAGATTCGCCAAACTATTTTCATTTACCATTGCAGCGCGAATCTTTGTCAAAACGCCCTCATTGCGCCTATAAAGCTGATGAAACAAATAATCCCCGATGATTAAATCAAGCACCGCATCGCCCAAAAACTCTAATCGCTCGTTGTTTTTATTCTTATCAAAGCTCTTGTGCGTGAGTGCCAAAATAAGCAGATTTTCGTCCTTAAAATGATAGTCGATTCGCGCTTGTAGCATACGATAATCGTTGAAATTTTTTAGCTCAAAGGCAGAGATGATTTTTTTGCTAAGTTTGGTGGGATTTAGCGATTTTGTCGCTAAATCCGTGCGATTCGCCCTTGAATCCGCTAAATCTGCCGAATCTATTGAATCCACGCTAGATTCGCCATAATTGTCGCTTGATTCGCCATAATCGCTATTAGATTCGCGTTTTTTGGGCTTTAGCGATTGTCGTTTTCTAACCCTTGAATCACGCAAATCAAATAGATTCCCGCTAGGCTTCGCGCCAGATTTTTTGACTTTTTGCGCTTCATCTTTGGCGATTTTGTCGCATTCCTCATTTTCCTTATGTCCGCTATGTCCCTTTACCCACGCCGCTGTGATAATGTGCTTTGTGGATAAACTCACATATTCGCGCCACAAATCGGGATTTTTCACTTCGCGGAAATTTTTTACAATCCAATTTTTTAGCCACAAATTTATGCCATCGCAGACATATTTTGAATCGCTTATTATTTCCACACAGCACGGCTCTTTAAGTGCTTTTAAGCCCTCCACAACAGCGCTCAATTCCATACGATTATTTGTTGTATTTGCCACGCCACCACTTACGATTTTTCTAAAATCTTTGCCCTCATTTTGGTAGCTTAGTATCGCACACCAGCCACCAAAGCCCGGATTTCCAAGACTTGAGCCATCGCAATACATTGT
>JBNMHH010000245.1:0-2891 GCA_050872665.1 Helicobacteraceae bacterium | reverse complement strand
GTGAGACTAGCCTTGGAGTCTGCGAACACTCGAAATTTGCCGAATCTGCGGAATGCAATTCTAAAGGCGAATTGCCCTCAAAATAATATCGCATAGTTGCTTCTAGTATCTCGCCTTTTACAATTCCTTCCTCTACAAGTGGCACAAACAACCCCGTCTGCAACGAAATCAAATTCTCATACCCCAAAGCGCGGAGATTTTTTTCATAGATTCCGCTCTCTACCGTAGCCTTTGTGGCGATAATCAAAATGCTATCTTTTTTATTTTTGATTTTATTACTTAGGCTAAGGACGCCAGATTCAACCACGCCGATTATTGGGAATGGCGCGATTTCTTGCATTTTATCAAGTGCGTGGGCACTCACGGTGTTGCACGCGACAATTAGCATATCGATTTTATGCGGGATAAAAAATTCCACCGCTTCCAGCGAAAAACGCACAATCGTGCCTTTGTCCTTGTTGCCATAAGGCACACGCGCCGTATCGCCGTAATAGATGATTTCGCTAAAAAGCCCCGAATCAAGTAGCGATTTTAGGACGCTCAATCCGCCCACACCGCTATCAAAAACGCCGATTTTCAAAATCTACTCTTGCTCATTCATTTTGCTTAAAAATTCATCATTGCTTTTGGAATCTTTCATTTTTGAATAAATAAGATTCAACGCCTCAATATCGCCTAATTGTTGCATAAAGTTGCGTAAAATCCACACTTTTTGGAGCTTTTCACTACCTAGCAATAGCTCATCTTTTCTTGTGCCAGATTTTAAAATATCAAAGGCAGGGTAGATTCGCCTATCGGCAATGGAACGCGCTAGGACGATTTCGCTATTGCCCGTGCCTTTAAATTCCTCAAAAATCACTTCGTCCATTCGAGAGCCCGTGTCAATCAAAGCCGTTGCGATAATCGTCAAACTGCCGCCTTGCTCGATATTTCGCGCACTACCAAAGAATCGCTTGGGCTTATGGAGCGCATTTGCATCAACGCCACCACTTAAAACCTTGCCACTTGAGGGCGTAACGGTGTTATAAGCCCTTGCAAGACGCGTGATTGAATCAAGCAAAATTACCACATCTTTGCCACTCTCCACACGCCTTTTTGCACGCTCTAGCACTAGCTCGGCGACTTTGACATGGTTTGAGGCAGGTAAATCAAAAGTCGAGCTATAAACCTGCCCTTTGACGCTTCGTTGCATATCCGTTACTTCCTCAGGGCGTTCATCGACTAGCAAAACCATTAGCTCCACTTCGGGGTGATTATTGCTAATGCCGTGTGCGAGTTCTTTCATAAGCTCCGTTTTCCCCGTGCGCGGTGGTGCGACAATCAAAGCGCGTTGCCCTTTGCCAATGGGGGAAAATAAATCTAAGATTCGCCCTGTTACTTTGGAGCTGTCGTATTCTAATTTTAGCTGCTGC
Source organism: Helicobacteraceae bacterium (assembly GCA_050872665.1). Taxonomy (GTDB): domain Bacteria; phylum Campylobacterota; class Campylobacteria; order Campylobacterales; family Helicobacteraceae; genus NHYM01. The sequence goes on along the minus strand of JBNMHH010000245.1, from coordinate 1,479 downwards.
GTAGGAAATAAAGGCGTTAGGTTGTCAAATAGGGGGCGATTTTTTGCTTCCTCGAGTGATAAGTGATTGATTGCCTCGATTTTTAAAAGCGCGTAATATCGCTCTTGAGATTCGCGCGGTGGGCGCACTTGTCCCGTAACCAAGTCGCCGTTCCGCAATGCAAATTTGCGAATCTGCGAAAGCGAGACATACACATCATTTTGCGAATCCGAAAAATTCTCATCGACACCGCGCAAAAAGCCAAAATTTTCATTTGCAATATCCAAAATCCCGCTAAAGAGAATGTATCCAGCTTGATTTACTTGCGTTTTTAAAATCTCAAACATTAAGTCCTGTCGGCGGTATTCTTGGGGATTTTCCACGCCTAATTTTGTGGCGATTTCAATTAGCTTTGAAAGGCTAAGCGTCTTTAACTCCTCGATTTTATAAGCGTCCGCGGGAATATGACTCTTTCTGCCATTGCCGTTATTATCTTTTGTAGCCATTTTTATCCTTTTAAAGATTATGCAGTTTTAAAAAGTAGAAACGCGAATTTTAATGGCTAATTTGTTAAAAGTCAATAAGATTTCAAAAAATCCGCGATTTTTGCGTGTAAATCTGCGATTTCATCGATATTGCGAATCGAATCTAGCGTGGATTCACCGCCGAATCTATCCAAAACCGCGAAAATTCCGCTAGAAATATCGCCGAATCGAATGTGATTTTCCAAAAATTTTGCCACCAAAATATCATTTGCCGCATTGATGATAATGCCTAATTTGGGATTTTGTAGCAACGAATCCTTAAGTTTCCAAAGCGGATAACGATTGCAATTTATTCGCTCGAATCGTATGCAAAGATTCATCAAATCTAACTCTTTTATAAAAGATTGATTTTTGGCTTTTGCGCCAAGCAGGGCGGTTGCAATGGGTAGCTTCATATCATTACTGCTTAAATGCGCTATTATGGCGTTATCATTTGTTTGCACTAGCGCGTGAATCGTAGAATTTCGCTCAATCACAGCGTCAATATTGTCAATACCAAAAAGCCACTTTGCCTCCAAAATCTCAAAAAGTTTATTTATCATTGTCGCACTATCAATTGTGATTTTGCGTCCCATAGCCCAATTTGGGTGCTTTAGGGCGTTTTTAGCGCATTGCGTGGGAATCTCACTTAGGGGCAAGTCTCTAAACGCCCCACCACTTGCGGTTATTAGCATTTTTTTGATATGCGTGGCAAATTCGTCTTTTTGTGATAAATCGGGGAGACTTGTTGTTCGCTTCGTCAATGAACTATCAGTTCTATTTCCTCGCTCACAACTGCGCAACCCCGATTTCTCATCAAAAATACTAGAATTTGCTTTTTGATTTTGTTTGGATTGCCACGAATCGCTTCGCGATTCTCGCAATGACGATTCGGTGGAATCGGCATTTGAAACAACGGAAGGTTTTTCGGTTTGGCTTTCGTAGTTTTTTGCAAATTTTGGGGTTGAGACTAGAC
>JBNMHH010000244.1:0-2940 GCA_050872665.1 Helicobacteraceae bacterium | reverse complement strand
TGGAGTAGCCATTGACAAGCATTGATGCGCGTGGGGCGAAATATTTGGGATTTTTGGCTAATTTATAGGCTTTTTTTAGCGAATCGGCGCGATTCGACAATCCTAAATAATCATTGGAGGCGAAATCTTTGAGTGAGGATTTAGCGGGGAAAATCCTCCGCTCACGGAGGATTCCGCTTTTTGTAAGTGCGTTTAGCTCGTTAGCGTAAAACAAAGGCAAGGCTATTTAGATTCGCCCTCGCCATTGTTTTCAGCCTCTTTTAGCAAGGCTTCCATTTCTTTGGTTAGCTTTGTGATTTTAGCGTTTGTAACGGACAATTTTTCATTTAGCATTTCATCAATCGCGCTAAAGATATGATTTCCCGCGTCCTCGACTATGCGCATTTTTTCATCGATGAAATTTTTAGGTGTGGCTTTGTTTGTGTTTAAAAGTTGCGCTGCCAAAGCATTTGCCTCTGTGTGAATCGCCAAATGCGGAGTTTCGATTTTGCTGTAAGCTGCGGTGCTTGAGAAATTCTTTTTGCCATCGCCTTCATAATACCACTTGCCGAATCGACAGCTTGTGCCTTCGACTTGCTTAAATTCGTGCGTCATACCAAATACAAGCGAATAAAGCCCTTGTTTGTAAAGTAAGTGGTCGATTTTCGCAAGTCCGCAGAATACTTTGTCATTGGCGCAAGAGATTTTTAGCTCCGCCAAAATCGCATTGTCCTTAAATGCGCGAACCATACTATTGATTTTATCGACATCTTCTTTGACATTTTCTGTAGCTTCGTTAATATCCTCAGTGTTTGTTTGAATATCACTTGCTTCTTGTTGCATTGATTTTACCACGATAGCGATTTCTTTGGTTGCCTTTTGCGTTTTTTCAGCCAATTTTCGCACTTCATCGGCGACAACGGCGAATCCGCGTCCGTGCTCCCCAGCTCTAGCTGCCTCGATAGCGGCATTAAGTGCTAGTAGATTCGTCTGCTCGGCAATATCATCGATTAGAGAAATGACATTTGTGATTTCGTTGCTTCGCTGTGTGAGTGAGCTAACCAAACTTATGGCATTTTGCATTTTTTCATAAAGGCTATTTATTTGCTGTGATGAGCTATTTGTGATAGAGATTCCTTTTGCCATACCCTCTGCCGCGCCACTTGCCGCGCCATAAATCACCTTTAAATCATCTACCAACTCCACAAAAGAGCTCTGACACATAGTAATCCCAGTTCTCATACAATCATTATAAAACTTCAGCAAATCTTCGCCCATTTCTTTGGAGCGTGAATCAATCTCAGTGAGATAAAAAATTACCACATTGCCCACGCGCTTTGAGTGCAATATAAAGTCATTTTGTGTCGTAACGATTTCATCTCTGCCCTCTTTTAACTCTGCTTTAATGGTGTCAAAATTATCCAACTCATCGACTTTTGCGTTTTTAAATATGACTTCATCGCCACTCATTGCGATGATATATTCGTTATTAGACGATTCGGCTATCGCTTTGTAGATTTCAGCCTCTTTTTTGATAGTTTCAACTTCTTTCTTATATGCCTCTAACTGCCCACTATTGCTACTTACTGGCTTTGAACCAAACATTGTATTCTCCTTTAGAATATAAAAATTTTGCAATTTTACCAAATATTTCTTTACATTCTAGTATAATTTCAAAAAATATTTACATTTTGGAGAATGATTGTGGCAGAAAATACTAAAATCAAAAAGACAGAAAGCCTTGAGGATATAATCGCAAGGCTACAAAAGGTAGTCGTAGCAAAACAGCTAAAGACAAGCAAACAAAGGGAGCATATCTTAGAGCTAATCTATAATAGCAAAACGCACCTAAGCCCTGAGGAAATCACAAATGGGCTAAAAAACGACAATAAAGATTCATCGCTATCATCGGTATATCGAATCTTGCAGTTTTTGGAAACCTATGGCTTTTTGACTTCCATTGAGACAAAGGGCGGGAAACGCTACGAAATCGCCTCAAAAGAGCATCATTACCATATCATTTGCCTTAGTTGCGGGGAGATTATGGAATTTATCGATGATGACATTCGCCAAAAGCAATTTGACATAGCAAAAACGCTAAAATGTGAGCCGATAAGCGATAATTTGCGCCTTTTTGTGCTATGCAAAAAATGCCTAGGCAAAAAGGATAAAAAGAATTTGATTTATTAAAGCGTGAATCTATCAAAATCAAAAAGGGCGAATCTAATGCAAATAACTTGGATTCACATAACTTGGATTCGCCCCGATTCGCGCCACAAAAAGCGAAAAATTTAAATGCCAAAAATTTCTATCATAATCCCATTTTTTAACGCGCAAAATTTTTTAAATCGCGCCGTTGAATCCTGCCTAGCACAAAGCCTAAAAGACATTGAAATCATTTTGGTTGATGATAAAAGTGCGGATTTAAGTTTGCAAATGGCGCGTGAGTTTAGCAAGGCGGATTCGCGCATAAGGGTTTTGGCGAATCCACGCAATTTAGGCACTTTTTTGGCTAGGGCAAATGGCGCAAAAATGGCGCGTGGCGAATTTATGCTATTTTTGGACGCTGATGATTATTTATGCGAAAATGCGTGTGCGGTTTTATATGGCGTGGCGGTGGAAAAACGCGCTGATATGGTGCATTTTGGCTTTAGGGCTGAACCATTTTTGGCGCATTCCACAAAGCCAAAGATTCACACAAAAATACTGCAAAACGACAAAATTTTGGGGGAAATTTTTGTGAGGGATTTTAAAAAATCTTTGCTTAGCTGTTGCACTAGAATGTTTAGTGCGAATCTCGTGAGCCATTCGCTAAAAAAGGTGGATTTTTTGGATTGCCATTTGAGTAGCAGAGAGGATTCTGCGCTATTTTTTATGCTATGTGCGTTAGCAAAAAAAAGCGTAGGCACGACAAAAATATTATATATTTATACGCAAAATCCAAACTCGTTGCTAAAAAGC
>JBNMHH010000243.1:0-2957 GCA_050872665.1 Helicobacteraceae bacterium | reverse complement strand
TCCCTTGTGGTGGTGGATTACTTGCAGATTATGAGTGGCGTGGGTAATAAGGATAGGCATTTGGAAATCGCTGAAATCTCGCGTGGGCTTAAAAATCTCGCTCGTGAGCTTGGAATCCCAATCCTTGCGCTTAGTCAGCTAAATCGTATGCTTGAATCCCGCGAGGATAGGCGTCCTATGCTTAGCGACTTACGCGAATCAGGCGCAATCGAGCAGGACGCTGACATAGTGCTATTTCTCTATCGTGGGCAAATCTATGAGATTCGCGACCAAAAAAAGCGTATGGAGGAAGCAAAAAAAAACGGCAAGGAATTTAAAGAGACGCTAATCGTGCAGGGCGAAAGCGAGGAAGTCGAGCTAATCATCGGCAAACACCGCAACGGCGAGTTAAAAACAATCAATAGCGTTATGCACCCCAAATACACGCGCTTTAGCAATAAAGAATTTTTCGACCAAGCCGAGCAAAACCCCACAAAAATGCTGGACAATGACGCAAATATCGATATGCCGATATAGCGTGGTTATTGCACGAATCTACACAAAAGAGAATTCCGCGAATCCACAAAAATAAAAATCCACACGAAACGCGAATTTATATTTTTCCAAATTTTTTTCTAATTTTTTTTGCAAAATCCCTGGACAATCTACCCCCCCCTTGTGATAAAATACGCATTTACAAAATTTCACAAAGAAAGGAATAAAATGAGAGGTAAAATACTTGCAGATGGCGTTATCAGCGGAGATGATGGCAATCGCTACACTTATGAATCTGCGGAGTTAAAAAATAGCTCCATTGTCTCCACAGGTAGCGAAGTGGATTTTCAAATCAAAGACAGCAAAGCCATTGACATATATGTCATCAAACAACAATCCACTAGCTTAAATATGTCGTTTTTGTCTAATGATTTAATGGGGCTTAAAACCAAAGTTTTTGTGATGTTTGGGTGCTTTTTGCTTACATTTGCGCCACAACCTGTCGGCATTATATTTGCAGTCGCTGGACTTGTGCTATATATTTTAATAGTTTTGGCACTTACGGAAATCTCACAAAGCACTACGCTAATGAAAAATTGGATTATATCAATAGTGATATATTGCATAGGTGTTGCTATCGTGTGGCTTTGCGTTCGTGGCGCAACTATGTCCATATTTTTTGGCTCAAGCAGACTTAGTCAAGAAGCTATAGTTGGGATAGTATTTGGTTATATTATCATATCGGCGTCAGTTATCTTTGCGTATCGCTACTACAAAGAAATCGCATATATTACAAATGAGCCATATTTTATGCAATATTTTTGGTGCTGGATTATTGGCACATTGTTGGCATTTGTCCCATTTTTTGGGGCAGTTATTTTGCTTATCGCAGGAATCTGCTATATTGTCGCGTGGGTAAAGGTTAAGGAAATACGCAAATCATACAGCGCAATAAGCTAAATATGCTTGGATTTGTGCAAATTGGATACTTTTTTGCTACGCTCAATATGACGAAAGGGTAGATTGCCACGATTCGGCTAAAGCCGAATCTCGCAATGACGGATTTTTTTAAGATTCAAGCGATTTTCAGCGCGGAAGTATTTTTGATGAGAAATCGGGGTTGCGTAGCCACGAGCAAGGAAATAGAACTGATAGTTCATTGACGAAGCGAGTGGCAAGTCTCCCCGATTTATCGCAAAAAGACAATGCGCCTTTTTATTTCACGGTAGTGAGTTTATCTACCAAATACGCCATGCTTTGGAATTTAGCCTTACTATATGCGCTTAGTCCTATCTCGCAAGTGCTAGATGAACTCACACCGATAATATTTTTTGCGCCGTTATCGCCAAAAAAATCTCCCTCACTCAAAACACACTGCGTAATCTCATCGCACAAATGCGCAGTGCTGGATTGATTTAGCTCTGGCGTGAAAAAGCCCTTTTTACCCGCGAATCCGCAACATTCAAAGCTCTTAACCACGCGCACATTGTCGCTACACAACTTCGCCACTTCCACAATCGCGCTATCCTTGCCTAATTTTTTCAGCAAACAAAGTCTATGCACCAAAATGGGCGAATCCACCTTGCGCCACGCTAATTTATCGCTTATTGACAAAATAAATTCGCTAATGTCAAGCACTTTGAATTTGTCGCTAAATTGCTCTAACACGCTACAAAAGCAACTCGAATGGTCGGTGATAATGGCGTATTTTCCGCCCTGCGTGGCAATATCTAGCTCCGCCTCTAAAAACGCCTTATTTTGCGCCTTTATGTTTTCATAGTCCTCAAATATCTTGCCACAGCACATTTGCTTGATTTTGTGCGGATAGATGACGCCAATCTTTGCTTTCGCGCAAATGCTTTCTACTGCCTCTTGTAATGGGCGTTTGTCGCGTTGTTTTGGGTTTGGCGCAAAGTTTTGATTCGTGCAGGAAGTGAAATACACGACTTTATCGCTTAGATTCGCGCCTTTATTTTGCAATTTATAAGCGTTTGCGCGTGGCATAAATGGCGGTGTAAAGGGCAGATTCGCGCTTATCTTATGCAAACAGCCCGTGATTTTACTAACCACAGATTCGCTTAAAATCGCACTTGCAATGCGATAGATTCGCAATCCGCCGCGCGCCACACTAATCACAAAGCCAAAATGATTATAAATTTTTTGCGCAAATGGCAGGGTTTTCGCGCTCATCGCCTTGCGTAACTCAAAGGCTACTTTTGCGGTGTCGATTCCAAGCGGACATAAATGCAGACACGATGAGCAACCCGCGCAGGTTTCATCGCCAAAGTATTCGTATTCAGCCAAAAGCGCGTTTGCCTCGCTTTTTTTGCCTTCCTCTAAAAGGCGCGTGATTTCGCGTAGCACAGCGATTCGCTGACGCGGAGTTAGCGTAATTTCGCGCGATGGGCAGTTTTTCTCGCAAAATCCGCACTCCATACAGCGATTTATCATTTCATTATTTTCGGGCAAATTTAGCAGATTTT
>JBNMHH010000242.1:0-2966 GCA_050872665.1 Helicobacteraceae bacterium | reverse complement strand
GGCGCATTAACGCTTTGTGTGCTACTTTTGATTTCAAGTCTTATTTCATTTTATTTTATGCCTATCATCAACTTTTTCTCGCGCAAGGCGGAGTATAAGGCAGATGAATTTGGTGCGAATCTCACAGACAAGGCGGATTTACGCAATGCTTTGGCAAAGCTAGTGAGCGAAAATAAGGCGTTTCCCTACTCGCATAAAATTTTTGTGTTTTTTTATATGAGTCATCCGCCGTTGATAGAGCGACTAAAGGCATTAGAATAAAAAGCGCGTTTGTCTTTTTGTGATAAATCGGGGAGACTTGCCACTAGCTTCGTCAATAGACGAATCAGTCTTATTTCCTTGCTCGTGGCTACGCAACCCCGATTTCTCATCAAAAATACTTCCGCGCAAATAGCCTGAATCTTAATAAAATTCGCCATTACTTCGAGATTGCGATTCGCGTTGCGAATCGACTACCAATCAAGCGTAAAATTAAAATATTTCGTCATTGCGAGGCAAATCGTAGATTCGCCGAAGCAATCCAAACAAAAATAAAAGATTAGATTGCTTCGGGCAAAGCCCTCGCAATGACGGCGTTGAACAAATCTGCATAAATTTTTTACTTCATTAGACTTTTTCCAAAAGTAGAGTCTCTACTCCCTTGTCATTGTGAGGCAGTAGCAACATCACAACAAATCAATCCACTTTATTTGTGATTTTATAAATTCAACAAATTTTATTATAAAAAAGTGAGTTTTGGTAACTTTTCGCACAAAATTTTTACCAAAACGATAAAATTTATTATTTGCATAAGTTTTCTATAAAGTTTTTTATGTAAAATTCGCATTCACTCTTTTAAAAAAAGAGAAAATTTAACTTAAAAACGGAGAAAAACAATGTTAGTTACAAAACAAGCACCAAACTTCACAGCAGAGGCGTTAAAAGCCGATGGCACTTTCGATGATAAATTCGAGCTTTATAGCAATATAGGCAAAAACGGCGCGATTTTATTTTTCTGGCCCAAAGACTTTACATTCGTCTGCCCCAGCGAAATCATCGCATTTAACAACCGCATAAAAGAATTTAGCGACAGAGGCATCAATCTCATCGGTATTTCTGTGGATTCAAAAGAAGTGCATTTCGCGTGGCGAAGCACACCCGTGAATCAGGGCGGTATCGGCGAAGTGGCATTCCCAATCGTAAGCGACATTACAAAAGCGATTTCGCGCGATTATGATGTGCTATTCAACGGCGCAGTGGCGTTGCGCGGGACTTTCCTAATCGATAGAAATAAAGTGATTCGCCACGCTACAATCAATGATTTCCCACTCGGGCGCAATGTCGATGAGACTTTGAGGCTCGTTGATGCACTACTTTTCGTTGAGGAACACGGCGAAGTTTGCCCAGCAGGGTGGAATAAAGGCGATAAAGGTATGAAACCAAACGCGCAAGGCGTGGCAAGTTACCTAGCTGAAAACGCAAATAAGCTGTAAAATTTATATGCTAGATTCGCACTGCGAGGCGAATCTATGTCCCCACAACTCGTCATTGCGAGAAAATTTTGCGTAGTAAAATTTTCGCGGCAATCTACCACCTTTCTGTCATTGCGAGGCGTTGCAAATGCTGAAGCAATCCAAACAAACGCACTATAGCCGAAAAATATCTAAATCAAAAAAATATCTAAATCAAAATTTTCGCCATTTTGGCGATAAAATTTCGCTATAATAAGCGCAAAGTCTATTTTTGGAAAGTGGCGATTATGGCGGTGGATTCGTGTGTGATTTTGTGTGGCGGGGCGAGTAGTCGCCTTAAGGGTGTGCGTGGGGAGAGTAAGATTTTTTTGCCCTTTGGTGGCAAAAGCCTTGTGGCGCATAATTTTAGTAAGATGAATGAAATTTTTAAGCGCGTTTTTATCGCGTGTAAGGGTAATCAGGTGGATTTGATAGGACAAAGTTTGGGCGATTTTATGGATTTGGATTCGCCACGCAATCCAAGCGATATTTTCATCATTGAATCGCATAAAATTTTCGCGCCTATCGTAGGAATCATTAGCGCACTTACTCAATTACAAACCCCTAAAGTCTTTTTTATTAGTTGTGATTGCCCATTTGTCTCGCGCCACGCAATTAAATCGCTTTGTGAATCCGCCCCAAATTACGACATAGTTTTTGCCAAAGATTCGCACAAGATTCATCCGCTTATTGCCGTGTGGAGTGCGAATCTATTGCCAATTTTGCAAGATTCGCTTGAAAAAGGCGATTTTAGATTGCAAAATATCATAAATAAGGCGCATTCAAAAGCACTCACATTTAACAAAAACGAATTTTTCAACATAAATACGATGGAAAATTATTTTACCGCGCTTGAAATATTGCGCGAATCACGCGCGAAAATCTTACTTGAATCGCTTACAAATCAAGCAAATCACGCCAATTGCACAAATTTAGGATAGCATTATGCCAGATAGCACCGAAGAGCGCACCGAACTCCCTAGCGAGTATAAACAGCAAAAAGCCCGTGAGGAGGGCAATGTCAAAAAGAGCGCGGAAGTCATCGGCTTTTTAGCCCTGCTTTTTGGCTTTGGCGTGATTTTCGCGCTGTTTCCGTATTTGGCAAAGCGCATAAATAATATTTTTATTGCCGTTATGCACTTTAAGCTAGATGATTTCACCGATAGCGGAATGCTAAATCTCGCTGTCTTTGTCATAAGCCAAAGTTTGTTGCTTGTCGCGCCCATATTTTTGGTGCTGATTTTGGTGGGAATCGCTGGAAATGTCCTACAATTCGGCTTTATCGTAACGATTAAAACCATAATCCCCAAATTCTCCAAAATCAATATGATAAACGGGCTAAAAAATATGTTTTCGCTAAAAAATTGCTCGATGGCTTTCTAATCACGCTCAAAGTCGGCATAGCCTTGTGTTTGGGGCTTTTTGTCTTTATGAGTTTTATCAAAGAATTGCAAAATGTGGCGTTTCTAAGCGTTT
>JBNMHH010000241.1:0-2987 GCA_050872665.1 Helicobacteraceae bacterium | reverse complement strand
TCATTGCGAGGGCGAATCATAGATTCACACAAAGCAATCCAATCTCACCTGTCATTTCAAGGTGTTGTCAAACGCCGAAGCAATCCACTTTATATCATCATAGATTGCCACGAATCACTTCGCGATTCTCGCAATGACGAATTATGGTGTGGATTGCTTCAATTCAGCTTTAAGTCGAATTTTGCAATGACGAATCAACCACGCTGTCATTGCGAGTGAGTAAAATGAGCGAAGCAATCCACGAATCTAAAAATAGATTACTAAAGAAACTGCGCTTCGCTTGTTTTGCCACGAATCGCTTCGCGATTCTCACAATGACGAATCCTCCACGCTGTCATTGCAAGAAAATGAGCGTAGCGAATTTTCGTGGCAATCTATTTTGTTTATTTGGATTGCTTCGGCAAATCTACAATTCGCCTCGCAATGACGAATTGGGACAGATTCACGCTTTGCACAAATTTTTATTCCACCTCAATCACTCTTTCGCATCGCTCTGTCGTGCTTAGTCTATGTGCGATGATTAGTAGCGTTTTGTCCTGTGCTATGGCATAAATCTCATTCATTATATTTTCCTCCGTTTGCGAATCTAGCGCACTTGTGGCTTCATCAAGCACCAAAATTTCTGGGTTGTCATACAATGCCCTTGCAATGGCGATTCGCTGTTTTTGTCCGCCTGATAGCTTTATGCCATTATCCCCCACACGCGTATTTATGCCATTATTTTCGCTTAAAAATTCCCAAATATTCGCCCTTTTACAGCACTTAATGATTCGCGCTTCATCGATTTTCTCGCCTAAAGCGACATTTTCCGCCACGCTTCCGTCAAATAAAAATATATTTTGCGGAATGTAGCCGATTTTTTTGCGCCACGCACGGAGATTTTCATTATCTAGCAAAATATCATCGATTCGTATTTCCCCGCACTGAGGCTTGTAAATGCCGATGATTAAGTCAATGAGAGTGCTTTTCCCCGCGCCAGATTTCCCTACAAATGCGACTTTATCGCCTTTATTTATGGTGAGCGAAAAATCGCTAATGACATTTTTGCCCTCATTATAGGCAAAGCTGATATTTTTTAGCTCGATTTTGTGCTTAAAGTTTATAGGCTGATTGTCCTCATACTCGGTGTGGTAGAGCAGATTTTCATAGACGATTTCTAAGCCTTTTTTGTTGTATTTCATTGAGTTGTAGCTATATAGGATTCGATTTATGGCAGGGAGGACTCGATAAAGTGCTAGGGCATACATTGAGATGATTGCGATGACTGAGGCGGCAGAATTATTGTGGATTAGGATATAAGCCACTGCGGCAATTAGTATGCAAAGCCCGAGCGATTCGAGTATAAATCTAGGCAGTGGGGCTAGGACTAGGTATTTTATCTCCGAATCCACGCGCTTTTTACTCGCCTCATCAAAGTCATTTAAAATGCCCTGCTGAATGCCCTTTAGCTTAATAATCTTAAAATTGCCTAGTGCCTTTGATATGATAGAAAGCACGGCTTTGCTCATAGCAGCGTTGATTGCGCCTTGCTTTTGGATATTTTTAGAAATTGTCTTAATGATTAAAATGATATTTGCCAAAAGAAATAGCGTAAGCACCAGCGTCATTTTCCAGCTCACAAAGAGCAAAAGCGCATACATTAGCGCGATTGTCAGCATTTCTGCGCAGACATTTAGCATTTGCTGAATATAGATAGAAACTTTTAGCGATTCGGCTGTGATATTGCGCCGAATCGCGTCCATATCGCGATTCGTAAAATCAATATAGCTTAGCTCAACCACCTTGCAAAATAATCGATACGCAAAAAAATGATATTTTCTAAATGCAAAGCGATTTAGCGCGTAAGAATAAGCTACATTATAAATCGCACGAAACACATAAAACGCAATCAAAAATCCGCTAAAAAACACCATAAAATTTATCGCATTTTCAAAGCCAAGCGATTCATAGAAAAACCGCGCATATTTATTCTCAAAAATTAGCTCAGGATTTGAAGCGAGTGTGATAAAAGGCATAATCACGCTAATGGCAAATGTCTCAATGAGTGAAAGCAAAAAAGTCGCAGGTAGCAACACAAACAGCAATATGACTTTATCACGCCTTGTGGTAAGGTGGCGAATCTTGGCAAAGTCGCTTATTTTGCGAGATTTGTGAGATTTAGCGCGGTGGTTTTGATTTGCATTTGTATTCAAAATATGCCTTTATTTAAAATATAAAAGCGCAATTATAATATATTTGTTGTGAAACTTTTGATTGTCAATTTTATTAAAAGGCAAAATGCTTTTTTACGATATAACTGCGATTTTATTTTTTACGATTTCATACGAAAGAGGGTATCATAAATGTTTAAAAGCATCATTTCTAAGATTATAATCATCAGCATTAGCATTTTTGTCATAGTGCTTGGGATTTCTACCTTTATAAACTATAAGCAAACTTCTGCTGAAACCATTGAAGTTTATGAGGGATTACAGCAACTCGCGCTAAACTCATCATATCTAACGATAGATATTACAATGAATAGAGATGCCAACAATCAACTAGGTGGATTAGCGAATCTCCTTTCATCAATCGAGCGCAATGATTATATCTCGCAACGAAGGACATTTTTGAATTTGGCACGATTTATGGGTTCTCCACTTGTATTTGTAGTTTATGAAAATGACGGAAAGTTAATATCAGAGACTTCAAAAAGCAAAGAATCTGATTTTAGGAACGGCGATGATGGCAATAGCTTTGACTTCCGCCAAAGAGAGTGGTATCAAAAAGCAAAGGCAACCAAAAAGTTCGTAGTCTCCGACCCATACATTAGCAAGGTGGCTGGATATGAGGGCATTATCGTTACTACCACCGCCCTCCCCATTTTCAAAGACGGCAGATTCATAGGCGTAATTGGCGCAAATGTGATTCCTTCTGTTTTCCAAGAGAGATTTAATAGAATGAATCTTAAAGAATTACCTAGCCTTCAAGTATTGCTAATTGATTCC
>JBNMHH010000240.1:0-3011 GCA_050872665.1 Helicobacteraceae bacterium | reverse complement strand
CTAAAAATTTACTTTAATATAAATTTTTTATTTTTTTTGGATTGCTTCGGCGATTCGTGCGAATCGCCTCGAAATGACGAGGATAAGGGGACTCTACTTTTGGTAAAAGCCAAAAGTAGCAAAAGATTTAGCAAAGATTCACACTTAGTGTGGATTTGATTTTTTTGGATTGCTTCGGCGATTCATTGAATCGCCTCGCAATGACGGGGTGGTTTTGATTCTATGCGAATCTAAATCCCTACTCTGCGCTTATATCCACCTTACACACCGCGTGAATCCCAAAGCCTAGCTTTAAGTCTAGCTCATAAATCCCAGTGCTTTTAATAGGCGTTTTTAAATCAAGTGCCTTTTTGTCAATGTCGATATTAAATTTTTCCTTAAAAGCCACCGCAATCTCATCTTTGGTAATCGCCCCATACAGCGCACCATTTGCGCCAACTTTTTTACTAATAGGTAGCGTCAAATTTTGCAATTTTTTTGCCAAATCCTGCAATTCGCCTTTTGCCTTTGCCTCGTCCTCTAGTCGCTTTTTTTCCTGCGCTTTGTAGCGATTGATTGTCTCATTTGTGGCGAGTTCAGCTAAATTTTTGGCAATCAAAAAATTCCTGCCATAGCCGTCTTTTACCTCGCAAACCTGCCCAGCCTTGCCCAAAGCCTTTACATCTTTTAATAATAAAACTTTCATTTTGTGCCTTTCTTAAATCAAAATTTCAATATAATTGCGAAATTTTATCACAATTTTTAAGGGCTAGGGCGTTGATTTTCAAAAAATCGCTATTTTATTTTATCACTGCGTTAAATGCGCTTTTTTTCTGCGCGTGTGCGTCAAATGGCGACATAGCGACTTTGGAAGTGCTGTATTACGAGGGCAAAAGCATAGGCGATTCATACTCTTATGCCAAAAAATACGCTGATGATGACTTTTTGTGGGCGTTACAAAGTGGAATCTTAGCCTATCAAGTGGGCGAATTTGAGAGCGCAACAGAGCATTTAAACGGCGCAGAGGTATTTTTCGAGGGCGTGAGTGGCGAAAATGCCTTTAATAGCGGATTTAAGAGCTTTGCTAGTATGCTTTTAAGCAATGGTATGTTTGAATATGGCGGGGCGTTTTATGAGAGCGTGTTTATCAACCACTACAAGGCGTTAAATGCCATTATGAGCGGGGATTTTCAAGGCGCACGAGTGGAGTTTAATCGCGCAAATGATAGGCAAAGACGCGCTAAGGATTATTTCGCGGATTATATCGCAAAGCGCGATGAGAGCATTGATTCAAGCAAGGACGAATATAGCCAAAAAACGCAAAATGTCAATCTAAACAAAAGCTATGACAAAGCCACCGAAATTTATGGCTCACATTACCAAAATCTCCGCGCATATCGCGCCTTTGAAGGCTATGTGAATCCCTACATTAGCTACATTTCTGGCATATTTTTTCTAGCGCAAAAGGATTTTGATAAGGCAAGTGATTTACTAAAGGAATCTTACGCAATCACGGGGCAAAAAGAGATTTTGGGCGATATTGCGATTTTGGAAAATCGCAAACGCAATTTAATTTCTGAGCGCACAAAAACCTACACTTGGATTATCATAGAAGAGGGGCGAATCCCAAAGAAAGAGGAGATTCGCTTTGATTTGCCATTATTTTTTATCAATGCAAATGTGCTAAGTTTTAATGTCGCATTGCCCATTTTGCGCGAATCTTATGCGTATAGCGTGGCGTATAATGTGCATAGCGGGGCGATTCAAGATTCAAAGGCTTTTGAGATTGCAAATATTTCCCCACTTGTCGCAAACGAATTTGAAATGGAACTGCCATATATTATCATCACCACGCTTTTAAGCTCGTCCTATAAGGCGTATTTGCAATATGCACTAGGCGAAAAGTTAGGATTTTTAGGCTCACTTGCAGGGGCTGTTTTTAGCTACGCTACGACAAATGCGGATATTCGCAGTGCGCGAATCTTGCCTTTGCGCTTTTATGCTATGCGATTGCTTAATAAAAACGGCGATTTTAGCCTAAATAACGGCACATATAAATTACGCGATTTCGCCTTTGATAGCGAGTGCAAAAGCCTTTGTGCTAATAGCGACAATATTATTTACGCACGAATCGTGCAAAATGATATAATTAGCATTTTAATTCATTCTTTAAATAAGGAGCAAAAAAATGATGAAAATGATGAGTAGATTCGTGGCGTTTGTGGCGGTGGCGTTTGCAAATGTCGCATTTGTAGGCTGTGCGGATAAGACGGAATATGTGAATTTAGCAGATTCAAAGGAATACACAACCACAGGGCTAGATTACCACGATATTCAAGACGCGGCGCAAAAGAGCATTGATTCGCTGATTTCTAGCAAGTATGCGAAAAATATTAGTAGCGATAAGCCCAAAGTCCTTGTGATTTCAAGCGTCATAAATGACACTATGCAGCACATTGACACACAACAGCTCACACGCAAAATCACGCGTGAGATGCGCAATAGCGGGAAATTTATCCTAAGTCTTGCGATGGGTGCAAATAGCGATGAGATGATAATGAGTGCTAGAAAAGCCCGACAGAGCGATGAATTTAATCAATACACCACAACCGAAAAAGGCGAGTTAATCGCACCAGAGCTATCCTTATCGGGCAAAATTATCCAAAAAAATACAAAAATTTCAAGTGGCAAACAGCGAATCGACTATTATTTTTTACTCACGCTTAGCGACATAAAAAGCGGACTTGTGCTGTGGGACGATGAGGTGAATATTATAAAAGTAGGAAGCAATAAAAATGTCGCGTGGTAAGACAATTTGTTCTGGGGTATGCAATTCACACGGCGATTCGCCCCTTGCTTCGTCAATAGACACCAAGTCTTATTTCCTCGCAAGGGACGCATTGCCGTGCAAAGCTACACCGCCATTACTTCGATTGTTGTTTCGCTACGCTCACAAATTTTGCGAATTGCGATTCGCACCACGAATCGCATATCAAAATCAAACGGATAGCAAATGTTTAACGAGCTAGAAT
>JBNMHH010000239.1:0-3018 GCA_050872665.1 Helicobacteraceae bacterium | reverse complement strand
TTGTTTGCTAGAATCGGATAAGCGAGGCTCTCCCCCTAAAAGCGAAAAAGCGGCAGCTTTTTGGGGACACAATTTAAGTATTTGGGGGGAGCGGAGGCTGGAGGTGCAGCCCTTTTTGCGAAAAGAAATAGACGAATCTAAAACACAAAATAGCGATTCTATCGCTAATAACGCAACAGTTTGATGACAGCAAACAAAGTCGAATTACTCTCCCCCGCAGGGAATTTGGAAAAGTTAAAAATCGCCACTACCTACGGCGCAGACGCACTTTATGGTGGGGTTAGCCATTTTTCTCTCCGCAATCGCGCGGGAAAAGATTTTAGCCCCGAATCTTTTGCTGATGGCGTTGCCTACGCACACAAGCACGGCAAAAAATTCTATGTAACCATTAACGGCTTTCCTTTTAACTCGCAAATCAAGTCATTGCGCAATCATATCGCCAAAATGCGCGATTTAAACCCAGATGCTTTCATCGTGGCGACAATGGGCGTCCTGCGCCTTTGCAAGGAAATCGCGCCAAATATTCCGCTTCACATTTCCACCCAAGCAAATGTCCTAAATGTGCTTGACGCGCAGGTTTTTTTTGATATGGGCGCAAAGCGCATTGTCGCGGCGCGTGAGATTAGCCTAAAGGACATAGCCGAGATTAAGGCGCATTTGCCGAGTTTAGAGATTGAGATTTTTTGCCACGGCAGTATGTGCTTTGCGTTCTCTGGGCGTTGTCTTATCTCTGCGCTTCAAAATGGACGCGTCCCAAATCGCGGTAGTTGCGCTAATGACTGCCGATTCGACTATGAATATTTCGTGCGAGATAAGGATAGCGGTAAATTAGTGGCATTTGATGGATGCGAATTTTACGCGAAAAACCCCGATAATGGCGTGATGATGAGGCTTGAGGAAAATGAGTTTGGGACGCATATTTTTAACGCAAAGGATTTGAATCTCTCCGCACATTTGGGCGAGATATTAAAGTCTGGCGTGATTAACGCACTAAAAATCGAGGGGCGCACGAAATCGCCCTACTACGCGGCAATCACAGCGCGGACTTATCGAATGATAATTGATGATTTTTACAAGGGGCAATCGCGCGTGGAATTGTATGAATCCGAGCTAAACACGCTAAAAAATCGCGGTTTTAGCGATGGATATTTGATTCGCCGTCCTTTTGAGCGGCTTGACACGCAAAATTTTAAAACCGCCATTAGCGAGGGTAGCTATCAAGTCAATGCCGAAGTGCTAGAAAACGGCGAGTTTGCGGTATGTAAGCATACGATTCGCGTGGGCGAGATAAAAGAGCTAGTCGCGCCACTTGGGATTTTAATAAATTGCGGGACAAGCGAAATCGGCGCAATTTGGAGCGAAAATGAAAAAGGGGCAGAAAAATATTTTGTCCGCTTTGATAAAATCATTTTGGAGGACGGACGGGAATTAAGCGAGATTCACAGCGGAAATGTGAATGCCTTTAAAATGCCCCTAAAAGTGCCAAAATTTAGCTTTGTAAGGCAAAAAATTTAGATTCGCGCAAAAATTTGCTAAAATCGCTACTTTGATTGGGAAATTACAAAAATAAGGAAATGCAAATGCAACCAAATTACAAAGCATTCATAAGCAAGGCAAAAAATATTTGCGTTAATCGTGTTTGGACTTCGCGCCTTATGCGATATGCGCTAGGGACGGACGCGAGTTGTTATAGCTATGTGCCAAAGGTGGTGATTCGCGCAAATAGCGAATCCGAAATCATCAACCTTTTAGCACTCGCGCGAAAATGCCACACGCCCATTACTTTTCGCGCCTCAGGCACTAGCCTTAGTGGGCAGTGCAGTAGCGATTCGGTGCTTGTTATCGCAAATGAGGGCTTTAAAAGCATTAAAATTAAGGGCAATGTGATTGAGTGTGGCTGTGGCGTGATTGGCTGTGAAGCAAATGCGGCGTTAGCAACGCACGGCAAAAAGATTGGACCCGACCCCGCGACTATCACAACCGCGCTAATTGGCGGGATTTTTAACAATAACTCTAGCGGAATGTGCTGTGGTGTGGAGCAAAATAGCTATAATACGATTCACTCTGTCCGCGCGGTGCTACTTGATGGCACAATTATCGATACGAGCGATAATAATAGCGTTGAATCGTTTTGCAAAACCCACGCCCATATTGTCGAATCGTTGCAAAAACTCCGCACCGAAATTCTAAGCGACACCGAGCTTACGGCACTGATTGCGCGAAAATATAAAATCAAAAATACCACAGGATACAGCATAAATGCCCTAGCGGATTTTAGCGAGATTAAGGACATTTTAAATCACATTTTAATCGGTAGCGAGGGGACTTTAGCGTTTATCAGCAAAGTGCGATATAACGCCGTGATTGACGCAAGATTCAAAGCCTGTGGATTGCTATTTTTCGCGGATTTAAGCGAGGCGAGTGAAGCAGTTGTCGCGTTATCAAAGCTAGGGCGCGAAAAAGTCGTAAGCGCGGAAATGATGGACTATGCTTGTCTAATGTCTGTCAAAGACATTGAGGGAGTGCCAAGCATTGTAAAAGAGTGCAAAGAGGGCTATTCGTGCATTTTATTTCAAAGCGAAAGCGAGATTGAATCCGAACTAGAAAACAATCTTACCGCCATAAAAGCCGAATTAGCGCATATCAAAATGCCTTTCGCCCCGCTATACTCTAAAGATTCAAGCGTGTATGATGCGTGGTGGAAAATTCGCAAAGGAATCCTCCCCATTGTCGCGGGGACGCGCCCCAAAGGCACTACAATCATCACCGAAGATGTGTGCGTTGAGATTGATAAATTCACAGACGGCGTCCTTTGGCTACAAGAGCTATTTAAAAAATACCACTTAGATGGCGTGATTTTTGGACACTCACTCGCAGGGAATCTGCATTTTAATATCACGCCAGATTTAAAAGACAAAGCGCAATATGAAAATTTCGCCGCGCTTGTGAAGGAAATGAGTAGCAAAGTCGCGCTAATGGGCGGTAGCGCGAAAGCAGAACACGGCACAGGGCGAATGG
>JBNMHH010000238.1:0-3023 GCA_050872665.1 Helicobacteraceae bacterium | reverse complement strand
ACCGCAATTTATAACCAAAATATCCATTTTCTCTCTCCCTTTTTTGATTTTAAATATTTACGCCACGAATCTAAAAGCGCGAATCGCGCACCTAAATCGCCTGTAACGCCGTAATCGCAATCGTGCCGACTATATCATCGCTGCTACAACCGCGCGATAAGTCATTGATAGGTTGCGCCAAGCCCTGCGTGATAGGTCCATACGCGTCTGCCTTAGCGAATCTCTGCACTAATTTATAGCCGATATTCCCCGCGTCAATGTCTGGGAAAATCAGCACATTGGCGTTTCCTGCGATTTTAGAATTGGGTGCTTTTGCCTTACCTACGCTTTCAATGATTGCCGCATCAAGTTGCAATTCGCCATCAATGAGTAGATTGCTGTCCTGCTCTTTGGCGATATGCAACGCCTTTAGCACTTTATCGACTTTTTCGTGCTTTGCGCTACCATAAGTTGAGTGGCTTAAAAGCGCGACTTTTGGCACTCCGCCTGTGAGTTGCGAAAAAGTCTTTGCGCTTGAAAGCGCGATTTGGGCGAGTTCGTTTTCATTTGGGTCTTGAATCAGCGCACAATCGGCGAATCCAAAAACCCCACCAAACTTATGCTGATAGCCTAGCTTTGAATCCTTTAGCACCATTAGCATAAAAGTGGAGACGACTTTTACCCCGCTTTGTGTGCCTACGATTTGCAATGCCGCGCGAAGCACATCGGCAGTCGGGGAGAGCGACCCAGCCACCATTCCGTCCGCCTTTTTATCTTTTACCAAAGCCGCACCAAAATAAAGCGCGTTATTTGTGAGTAAATCTGTCGCTTTATCCTTTGTCATTCCCTTGTGTGCGCGAAGCTCCACTAACAAATCCACATATGTTGGCAACAGCGCGGAATCTTTTGGATTGATAATTTCCGCCTTGCTAATGTCAAAACCTGTGGCTTTTTTTTCGATTGTCGCTCTATCGCCTAGCAAAATGACTTTTGCAAAGCCTTGTTTTAGGACTTTTGACGCCGCCTCAATCACGCGAATGTCCTCAGTCTCGGGCAAAACGATAGATTTTTGATATTTTGCCGCTTTTTGCTTAATCTCATCGATGAATTCCACTTTTACCTCCTTTGTTTCAAAAAAGTGCCAAAATCATACTAAAAAATTTTAAAGATTTTGGCATTTGTGAGATTTTTTGATAAAAATTTTGGCGAAATGTGTAAAATTACGCAAAATTTAAAAATATTTTGCTACAATTTCGCGTTTTTTGTTGCGAATCTAATTGCGATGAATCGCGATTCGCCTTAAAGCGATTTTGGACCGGTGGGTGAGTTGGCTTAAACCACGTCCCTGCTAAGGACGCGTAGTCGTTAAGATTACCGAGGGTTCGAATCCCTCCCTGTCCGCCACTACTTCACAAAAACCTTAACAATAACTTAAATACTACATTTCTTAAGCCAATATTTTTTTCGCGCAATAAAATTTTAGATTTACTAGATATTTGAAAAAACAATCCCAATATCGTTTTGTGTTTTATTTTTATAACTTATTACAATATGTAAAAATTTAATAAAATTTTAAGAAAAGTTTGATTACAATTCGTTCTGCATTTTTTGCGAAAAATATGCAAAAAATGCAAGAAAATCGCCACCGCGATTTTAGTCCAAACATTTCGTGCATACAAACGCAAAAAATGCAAAATTTCACTTTGTAAAGGATATAAAATGGATAGCGTAAATACATTTTTTATTATGCTTTGTTCGATTTTGGTTTTGCTGATGACGCCCAGCCTTGCGATGTTTTATGCGGGTATGGTGCGACATAAAAATACGCTAAATACGATTATGAATTGTTTTATAGTCTTTGGCGTAATCACGCTTCAGTGGGTGATTGTAGGCTTTTCACTCGCATTTGGTGGCGATATAGGTGGGATTATCGGCGGTTTGAATAATATCGCGCTCACAAATATTGGCGGATTCAACGGCTCTGGTGTGCCAAATATCATCTTTGTGATTTTTCAAATGATGTTTGCAATCATCGCTGCGGCAATCATCACAGGCTCACTTGTAGGGCGAATCAAACTTGGCGTCCTAGTGGTTTTCCTAATCTTTTGGAGCACTTTTGTGTATGATATTTTGGCGCATATGATTTGGAGTGAAAGCGGATTTTTGCTTACGCGTGGGAGCTTTGACTTCGCTGGTGGTGGCGTGGTGCATATCAGTGCTGGTGTGGCTGGGCTAATAGGTGCGATTTTGGTGGGTCCAAGAAAGGACAAAGGCGCAGAGAGTGTGAATGCGCACTCGATTCCCTATGCGTTTTTGGGCGCGATTTTGCTTTTTATCGGTTGGCTTGGATTCAACGCTGGGAGTGCGGGTGGCGTAGATGGAATCGCCGTAAATGCCTTTGTGGTTACGATTTTATCGGCTGCAAGTGGATTTTTGGCGTGGGTGCTAATTGAGTGGATAAAAGACAAAAAGCCCACCGTGCTAGGCGGTTTAAGCGGACTTGTCGCTGGGCTAGTAGGCATAACGCCGGGCTGTGGCTATGTAGGTGCGTGGTCAAGCCTCATCATCGGCGCAGTATCGGCACTTTTATGCTACTATGGCATAAGCATAATCAAATATAAATTCAAATGGGACGATTCGCTTGACGCATTTGGTTTGCACGGAATCGGTGGCGTTTGGGGCGGAATCTGCGTGGGACTTTTTGCCTCAAATGCGGTGAATCCAGCCGTAGGCGCGGAAGGCGCGTTAGGTGAAGGACTATTTATCAGTGGCTCGTGGCATTTATTAGCCGAGCAAATCTTTGCGATTGTCGTGTGCGCGGTGCTATCAGCGATTGTCAGCTTTGTGATTTTCAAAGTCATATCGCTATTTACAAGTCTGCGCGTAGAGGAAGAAGTCGAGTATGAGGGGTTGGATAAACGGCTACACGGCGAAGAAGCGTATTCGATTTAAGGCGAATTTGGCTTTTTGCGTGGATACAATTTGTTCTGGGGTAATCATTTGCGCCGTTTTTACACAAAACCGCGCTCAATGAACCCCAAGTT
>JBNMHH010000237.1:0-3061 GCA_050872665.1 Helicobacteraceae bacterium | reverse complement strand
GTTTTGGATAGCAAAATTCCTAGCTATGATGAGATTTTGGCGGTTTCATCACAACAGGTGCATCATCATTGCGGTGGCGGTGAGGGGTGTTGTGGGGGAGCGAATCATACCGAATCTGGTTGTGGTTGCCACTAGCAATTTGTATTTGGGTAATCATTTGCGTTATTTCGGCGACAAAATTTCGCTCAATGGACGCCCAAGTCCTATTTCGCTCATTTTGCGCCAAAATAACGCAAAGCACTACTGCAACTACTTCGATTGTGATTATGCTAAAGCAAATCAGTTACAAATCTAATGTCGATTCGGTAAATCGCGTGGATTTTGCGATAGCCTACAATCGAAGTAATGGCGGTGTGGCTTTTGTATTTGTAGAAAATTTTGTGATAAAACTAGACTTGGAGTCTGCTCTTTCCCAAAATTTTCTACAAGTGCGAAATTGCATACCCAAGGACAAATTGAAAAACGCCAAAATTTAATATAAAGGACAAGATTATGAAATACGCTTTTATTTTTCCCGGTCAAGGCTCACAGGCAATAGGAATGGGCAAAGATTTTTATGACGAATCGCCCCTAGCAAAGGAATTATTCGATAATGCGAGTGATATTTTAAGCATTGATATGAAAAATCTGCTTTTCAATCAAAATGACGAGCTGAATCTCACGCAATTTACGCAACCCGCAATCCTTTTGGTGAGCTATATCGCCTATCGCCTTTTTAGCCAAAAGTGCGATATTAAGCCCACATTTGCGCTTGGGCATTCGCTTGGCGAGATTAGCGCGAATCTCATCTCTGGCTCACTTAGCTTTGAAAATGCGATTCGCCTAGTCTATGAGCGAGGCAAACTTATGCAAAAGGTGTGCGAGGGCAAAGACGCAGGAATGGCTGTGGTGCTTGGGCTTAGCGATGAAGTGCTAAATGAGTTTTGCGACAGCAGAGAGCAAAATGCGAGTGGCAAGATTTGGTGTGCGAATTTCAATAGCGATGGGCAGTGCGTTTTGGCAGGATATAAGGTAGATTTAATGCTTAGCGAGGAGGAGATTAAAAATCTTGGCGCAAAGCGATTTTTGCTTTTGCCTATGTCTGTGGCTAGTCATTGTCCGCTTTTAGAGCCGATGAGTGCGGATTTTCACGCATTAGCACAGCAATATTTGGAGGATAATTTCTCTTGCCCTATTATCGCAAATGCCACGCTTGAATCTTACAGCGACAAGGCAAATGCGGTGAATCTTTTGACAAAACAGCTCACGCTCCCCGTGCTTTACAAGCAAAGCATTAAAAAAGTAGAGGGCGAAGTGGATTGCTTTGTGGAGTTTGGCTATGGCGCGGTGCTAAAAGGGCTAAATAAACGCCTAAGCACCAAACCCACGCATTCTATCGGCTCACTTCAAAGCCTAAATGCAGTGCTAGAGGAGCTATCCAAATGAGCCACTTTAAGACTATCGCCATAATCGGTGCAATGCGCGAGGAAATCACGCCATTATTAAAACATTTTAGCGACTATGAGAGCGTTGAAATCGGTGGCAACACATTTTACAAAATCACGCAAAATAATCGCAATATCATCATCGCATACAGCAAAATAGGCAAGATTCACGCTTCACTTACTTGCGCGACAATGATTTTGCACTTTGGCGCGGAATGCGTAATTTTTAGCGGTGTGGCAGGAGGACTTCGTGCGGATTTGGCGGTGGGCGATACGATTTTGGCGACTTCGCTTTGTCAATACGATGTTGATATTAGCGCATTTGGGCATCCGCTAGGATTTATCCCTGAGAGCAAAGTTTTTTTTGAGACAAATGCGCATCTTAATGCCCTCGCCAAGCGCGTTGCAAAGGCGCAAAATATTGACTTAAAAGAGGGCATTATCGCTAGTGGCGATTGCTTTGTCGCTGATAGTGCCAAAAAGCAGTGGATTGTCGAGCATTTTAACGCCGCTGCGGTGGAAATGGAGGGCATTAGTATCGCCGTTGTCGCTACCGAGCTAAAAGTGCCGTTTTGCGTGATTCGCTCCATAAGCGATAGTGCCGATGGCAATGCAAATATTAGCTTTGATGAATTTTTAGAGCAGTCTGCGCAAAAAAGCGCGAGATTCGTCCTAGCGATGATAGATGAAATGTAATGAGAAAATATGAAAAAGATTATTTTGTGTGGTTTAAGTGCGATTTTGGTGGGAACTATGGTATTTGCAGAGACGATAGATAATAAATCTACGCAGGATACTACTATACTTAGACATAAGAAAAGGTCGTTTATTCACATTTATAATAATGATGGTAATGGTACTGTAGAGCAGGAAATACCAGATGAGAAACTTAACTCAATTAAGTTTATTTTAGATGATAGCCATAAAGATATGGAACTAATTGATAAGGGCGACTATATCGAAATCAAAAAGAAAGGCAGTCCAAAGAGTGATAGTAAATAACCGCGCTTTTAAAAAAGCGCGGTTTTGAATGTGAGTCGATTGCAAATCTAATAAATTTTAGCAGAAAGTTGTTTGATATTTTATAATTATGGGAAATCAAGCTATGGCGAATCTCTACCTTGTCATTGCGAGATTTTGCATTAGCAAAATCGTGGCAATCTATATTTTGTTTTGGATTGCTTCGGCAAATCTGCGATTCACCTCGCAATGACGAGAGAATAGAGAGACTCTACTTTTTGCGAAAGCTAAACGAAGCAAAAACTTTTGATTGTGGATAGATTCGCTTAAAGTGAGAGAATTTTGTGTGATTCACGAATCGCCAAAATGGATATTTCGCTACGCTCAGTATGACGATAAATTTTATTTGACACTAAATTCGTAGTTGATTTGCAACGCGAATCGCAATCGAAGTAATGGCGGAATTGATGAGATTCAAGCGACTAGCGTGGAAGTCTTTTTGATGAGAAATCGGGGTTGCGTAGCCACGAGCAAGGAAATAAGACTGAGAGTCTATTGACAAAGCGAGTGGCAAGTCTCCCCGATTTATCGCAAAAAGACAATCGCGCTTATGTTTTTAATATTCGCATTGCGTTTGATAGTGCTAGTAACGCCACTCCCACATCGCCAAACACCGC
>JBNMHH010000236.1:0-3072 GCA_050872665.1 Helicobacteraceae bacterium | reverse complement strand
GCTAAAATGGGAAAATTTGGCGTAAATTTAGATTCAAAGGAAAGGCAATGAAAAATGTAAAAAAAATCAGCGAATTTGGGCTTATGGGCGGACTTGGCGTGGCTGTGATTTTGGCGTTAAATGGCTGTGATAATGCCACACAAAACGCCCAAAGCACCAAAGAGGCGGTAAAAAACGGCGCGTTTGTGGTAATCGAAGAGCAAGAGGACGGGACTTTTAAAATTTTGGAGGAATATCCTAGCGAATCCACGCGTGTGCTTTTAAAAGCAAAAGACGGCACGGAGCGAATGCTCTCAAATGAGGAAATCGATAAATTGCTAAAAGATGAGGAAAAGGCGATTGACGCGGGGACTTCGCAACTCACAAATCCTAACGGCACGGGATTGTCGCTGGGCGGGGCGATTTTGGCAAGTGCTGCGGGGGCGATTATCGGTAGCTGGATAGGCAATAAACTTTTTGGCAATCAAAACTACCAAACGCAACAGCGCACAAGCTACAAATCGCCACAGGCTTACGAGCGCAGTCAAAATAGCTTTAATAACGCCAAAAGTGGCGGTGCAAAAGCGACAAATACGGGACGGAGTGGGTTTTTCGGCGGAGGAAGTAATAATGATAGGCGCAATAATGCAATAGGCGGGTAAAAAATGCGCGTTTATATCTTTGGCAATTTCGCGGGATTCGGCACACTCAACTGCTCAATAGACTATCAGTCTTATTTCGCAGTTTCGTGCTTGACCCAGCGGGTTGCGAAGCAAAAAACCCACGAACTTGCCTAAAGCTACTTCCGCGCGAGAGTCGCTTGAATCTTATAAATTCCGCCATTGCTTCGATGGTTGCTTCGAGCTTTTCCTCTCGCAAATTCTGCGAATTGCGATTCGTTGCACGAATCGGATACAAATCAAGCGTAAAATTACAATAATCCGTCATTGCGAGACTTGACAGAGTCAAGTCGTGGCAATCCAAAAAATCCACAAATAGATTGCTTCGTTCGTTTCACTCACTCGCAATGACGAAATAAGTTGGCGAATCCTTGATAAAGTTTTTGTTTCGTTTGGCTTTTACAAAAAGTAGAATCCTCCTTCACTTCGTCATTGCGAGGGCGAATCACGGATTCGCCAAAGCAATCCACAAAAAATAAAAATAGATTTCCACGATTCGGCGTTGCCGAATCTCGCAATGACAAATCTACCACAAATTTAAAACTCAACTATATATCTAAAAGTGAATCTATATGGATTTTTGATTCTATATCCGGGGCGGGAGACATATTGTTGTCCTGCAGCTGCATTCGCATTTACCATTATGTCGTATTTTGTGGCATTATATTCTAGTAGGTTAAATTTCGCCACCACTTCAAAATTATGCCCGATATTTTTTGATGGTGTGCTACAAGCGCGTCTGCCCTGCGAGTATATATCGCAACTGCGGACGCCACTTGATAAACCTATGCTTTGGAAAATAACGAATCGCACTCCCACACTTGCATTTGCATTAAAGAAATGCTGTGTAATGTCGGACGCGCCGATAGGGATTTCCTCTGTGTTGTTGTAAGTGGCTTTGTATTGATTTATGGCGTTTTTATCAAAGCTAGTCCCGCCAAATCCCACGCCACCAAAGACGCCAAAGGCAAAGCTATCACTAGCATAAAAGTCAAATAGCAAGTCCATATTTAGTGTGTAATCAATCAATCCTATTTTTTCTTTCTTGCCCTGCCCTAGCAAAGAAGTCGGCTTATAGTGCTGGATTCCGACATTTGCGTAGTAACGAAACCCTATGTAGTCGTTTATAAAATGCTTATATCCTGCCAAAAATTCCCACGCCAAAGCCCACGAAGCCGTGCTGACATTAGTCCTAGGCGTCATTACAGGCTGTCCTACTATTCCGCCATTATTTCCAGTGCCTTGTATTGGGTGTCTAGCAAATTGTGAGTGCCTTATATCCATAGTATTATATCCTTCGCCTATACCTGCACCGATTATGATATTTTCAGGCTCTTTGGCAACAAGGGAGCTAATTAAGAGTAGCGTAATTGCAAGTAATTTGCCAATATTTCTCATCTTAACTCCCCTAAAATGCTATGATATAGCGAATCATAAATCTATATGGCGTTTTGATTTCATATCCAGCGCGTAGATGTCCGCATAGATATTGACCAGCATTGGCTGGGTTATCAGATGGCACAGTGCCACAATATCTACCCATTACTTCAGCATCGGTGGTGGGCTTGTAAGTAAGCAATGGGAATTTCGCACCAAATTCTATGCTATGCTCTAAATAATTTTGCAATGGACTACGACAACTTCGTATGCCATCAACTCCCGTGCTACATATTATATGCCCCGAACCGCGTAAAGATTGAAAGATATTGATTCGCACACCTGCATTTATGGACGCACTTACATAATTGCGCCAAATCTCACCCACACCATCAAATACAGGCTCTGTATATATTGTAGAATCTGTTGCTGCACCATAATAATTTTCATAGTAACTAAGAAACGGGCTATCAAAATGCGCCCCGCCAACGCCAAATCCGCCAAATACGCCTAGCGTAAATGATTCGCCGTTGTAAAAATTGATTAGCAAATCCGCATTTATCGTATAGTCTATAACGCCTAATTTTGTTTTATCATCTGAAAAAACGGGATTTTTGTAAAATTGTCCGCCGACATTTGCGTAGTAGCGTAATCCTAAATAATCATTTAAAAAGTGTTTATACCCCACTATGGCTTCAAAGGCAAATCCCCAGCTTTTATAATGTGTATCCACTTGGTCATTCCAATTTCTCCAAATAAGTCCCAAACCGCCAGATTTTGCAGAGGCAGAGTATAATCTATCAATATTTGTAGCACCATAGCCACCGCCTACGCCTACAAACCAGCTTGATGGCTCTTTGGCATTTATCATAGCACTGCTTATGATGATAAAAAATAGCGCAGTGGCGAATTTAGTAAATAATCCTTTAATCATAATAGTTACCTAAAATCTTTCCTTAAAAAAATTGTGATTATATCGTAAAATATAAATATGAAGTAAATATATTTAAAAGTAATTTTTTCATTATATATAATG
>JBNMHH010000235.1:0-3076 GCA_050872665.1 Helicobacteraceae bacterium | reverse complement strand
GTATCAATATTTAAAATGCTAAATGAGCCATAAATATCGCGCAAATCCTCGAATTTCGTAGTCGCGCTAAGCACCAAATTCACATCGATATTGTAATCCGTATTGGCAAATTTCCGCAAGAAATCTAACTTTTGCTTGTCATTTTGCGAACTGCCAATCGTGTCAATCAAAATATAATCGCAATATTTCAAATCCTCTAGCGAACGCTCAAATTCCGCGCTGTCATTGACTTGATTGATAGAAATCTTTAGCTTTTTGGCGTAAAATGCGAGTTGCTCATAAGCACCGATTCGATAGCCGTCCAGCGAAATTAGCCCGACTTTGTAATTATGCTTTTTGCTGTAATGTGTGGCGAGTTTGGCAATGGTGGTGGTTTTGCCAACGCCCGTGGGACCCACTAGCATAATGATTCGCTTTCTAGCCATATCGATATTTTCCGCGCGACAAGGGATTAGCTTACGCAACACTTCGCGGAAAAATCGCTTTGTCGTTACGGAATTTGCTCGCATATTTACAGGCATATGTTCGCTAGATAGGCGCATAATCTCATCTAAATGCTCATTTTTCATACCGCTATTTTTGCAGATTCGATAAATCTCAGCAAATTCTTGGGGGATATTATTGCTACTTTGGGCGCGAATGCCGACATCATTCCAAAACATATTTTGCAATAATTTCATCTTATCATCTAAGCGATTTAGCGATGATTTTATGGCACTAAGCTCTTTAATCTCATCGGCGTTTAGCTTGGCAAGCATTTCGCGCGTCTGTGCGATAGGATTAAATCGCATAAAGTCGTTTGAATCGCCCGAATCTCTTTGCGAATGCGAATCGCGTAAATCTTTTGAATCTTTAGATTCGCCTTTGCGTGAATCGCCTTTTGATTCGCCTTTTGATTCGCTAGATTCGCGCTTTTTTTTGCCTTGGCTATCCTCTGCCACCTCAAAAGTATCCTTGCTTTGCACGATTTTGCTAATCTCTTTTACGGCGTTTGAAATCTCTGCGTTAATTTCTTGCTCACGCGTGATTTTTTCTAATTTCCGTTTGGCTAACTCTTTTTGCGCGATTTTATCTAATCGCTTTGCAATGTCGTTATCTGGCTTTTCGTTAGTAAGATTGGTAGGATTCGCGTTTGGCATTGCAACTTGTGGGCGTGGCGATTCACTTGCCTCCTTTCTATCGACTATGACGACTTCATACAAGCCATTTTCAAGCAACGATTTCTTTTTGATTTCCCTGCTGTGCGCTATCATCGCATTTTCGCCGTGCTTTTGCTTGGCGATTTCCATCGCTTCTGCCAAAGTCGGCGCGGTGTAAGTAAATAAACCCAAATCTAATTCTGCCTCTGCCATTACTGCCCCTTGTAATTTACTTGATAAATAAGCGGTATTAACACGCTACTCCGCCCAAACCACTGCGTATGCGGAATGTTTAGTTTGGTGCTACGCATAAAAATGTCATTAAAAAAAATAATGTCAATATCCAATGTGCGCGGGGCGTTTTTAAATGCGCGAATCCGCCCCCGCCCGAAAATGCGCTCCATATAAAAGATAAAAGCGTAAAATTCCACTAGGCACATACTTGTCGCAAGTAGCATTGTGGCATTGTAAAAAAAAGGCTGATTTGCGTAACCAAAGGGCGGATTTTTGTAAATGGGCGAAGTTTGTAAAATGCGAATTTTGGCGTTTTGCCTTAGCTTTAAAAACAGCGATTTAAAGGTGCGAATGGGGCTTTTTAGATTGCCACCAAGTGCGATAATGGTGGTATTTGGGAGTGTATTTTTGTGGTGGGAATCGCGCGATTTGTGCGAATCTCGCAATTCTTTGGGACGCGAATCTTTGCGCGAATCGTGCGTAAATCGCGTGGATTCGCTAAATTTCGTAGGATAAAAATTATTGCAAATAAGTTGCGATTCATTTATGCTTGGATTCGCCATTTTTACCGCGCTCATAGCACTTCCGCCTTTCCATTTTTCATCACTACCAAATCCTCAATGCGAATCCCAAATTCATTTGGCAAATAAATGCCCGGCTCAATGGAAAATACCATTCCGTCCTCAATGATTTCCTCGCTCTTGCGGGAGATTCGTGGCAATTCGTGTATGTCAAGCCCCACGCCGTGCCCTAAAGAGTGCGCGAAAAACTTGCCAAAGCCCTTTTTATCGATAAAATCCCGCGCTAAAAAATCAATGTCTTTTGCCTTCATTCCGCTTTTTGCGCCCTTAATCGCGCATTCTTGCGCTTTTAACACAATATCATAAATCTTTTGGATTTTTGGTGGAAATTTTTGGGTTTTGCTAAAATTAAATGCCTTTACTTCGCGCCAATCGCGCCCAAAATACGCCGTTCGCGTCATATCCGAGCAGTAATTTTTATACTTCACCCCAGCGTCAAAAAGCAACAAATCGCCTTTTTGCAATGTCTTTTTGCAAGGCAAAGCGTGGGGTTTGGCGGCATTTTCATTTAGTGCGACAATGGGATTAAAGCTCAAATCTAATGCGCCATTATTTTCCAAGCATTGCCTAGCGATAAAATGTAAGTTTTTTTCGCTTAAATCGCCATTTTTGCAAGTGCCATTTTTTGCTATAAATTTGGCGAATCGCTTGAATGCCTTTTTGTTTAGCTTTTGTGATTTGGCGATGAGTGCGACTTCGTCATCGCTTTTTATAATGCGTTTGATTTGATGAAAATTGGGCTTTGGCTTTAGCGAAAGGCTTTTTATTTTCTCAAAAAATTCCACGCTAATTTGGGCGTTGTCATAGATGATATTTTTTGCGTTTTTTGCAAGTTTTATGAAATCTTTGATTAAATCGCTTGATTCGACAATATTTGTGTTTTTGGTGGTTTTTTCCTTTGCCTCTAGGGCGTAGCGCGAATCGGTTATGAAAAATGCCTCGTTGCCTACACTAAAATAAATCGCATTATCGCAGGAAAATCCGCACTCATAGAGCATTGCGCTTTCATTTGTGGTAAAAAAGCAATCTAATTTTTCTCTCATCTTTATCCCAAATTTGCCCTTAAATTTATGCGATTCGCACCAAAAATCCGCTTAGATTCGCCCATAGACACTATTTTTT
>JBNMHH010000234.1:0-3105 GCA_050872665.1 Helicobacteraceae bacterium | reverse complement strand
GTAGATTTGCCATTGCGAGGCGCACGAGCAAAAGCGAGTGCAACAAAGCAATCCAAAAGTAAAAAAACTCAATCCACACAAAAGCACAAATCCAAAATAATTTTTAAATTTTTTCGCTAAAATCGCATTTTTATTTTTAACCACAAGGATACTTTTTATGAACTCACAAGACAAATCCACCCCAAAAATAGGCATAGTTATTCCAATCTACAATGTCGCCAAATATTTGCGTGAATGTTTGGATTCGGTGGTGAATCAAACTTACGGAAACTTTTGCGCCGTGCTAGTAAATGACGGAAGCACGGATTTTTTAGAGGGCGAATCCACAAGCCAAAGTTTGCAAATCGCACTAGAATATGTCACAAAGGATTCGCGATTCGTGTTGATTGATAAAAAGAACGGAGGATTATCAAGCGCAAGAAACGCGGGAATAAAATATTTTTCACAAATCATAGATTCTACGCTTTCTACACAAGAGGCAAATTCGAGTATTTTTGATGAGAAATCGGGGTTGCGTAGCCACGAGCGAGGAAATAGAACTAGTCGTTCATTGACGAAGCGAGTGGCAAGTCTCCCCGATTTATCGCTAAAAGACAACGCGCATTTCAACCCCTCCCCCATTACTTACTACCCTATCCCCATAGTTTCCATAATAAGCAAGTGAAAATTCCATATTAAAATCTTTAGCATTTAACACATAGCTACCACTTAGATTTACATAGCCTAGCACTTTGTCATTATCTAATGTCATATCTACACTTCTATTAAAAGCATTTAAGCGGACTTGAGATTTAGCTAGTTTATTTGCAGTTACATTGCCTTTAATGCCCATATTCGCATTTAATCCCCATAGTCCTACACTTGAATTAAAATATTTAGCATAATTTAATCCCAAATCCACATAGATAAGATTATAAAGTGATTTTTGATAAATTTCACTTACACTTCTATCAGCACTATTTTGTAAAGCAATATTGCTTGATTGTAATGCTTTATAATCAATCCCACCTTCAACACCAAGAGTTCCACCACTACCAAAATTAAAATCTTTTCCATAAGCCACACTTAATCCAAAGCCTAAATTATTGGGTTTGATTGATTCAAATATTGTAAGTGTTTTAACTTGATTTAGAAAATAATAAAAATCTCCCCTAGCCTTTAAATACATATCCCAAATCATATCAAATTTATAATTTAGCCCTATATTTAGATTTAGATTTGTAATGCTAAAATTTTTATCATTTAAATCCCCTAAACTTCCATAGCTCATCATAAAATGTGCCCCTAACGCATTACTAGGTGTGATTTTACCACTAAATGCGCTTAGGAATCCATACTCTAATCCGCGTAGATTATAACGCCCAGATTCAAAGAAAAGATTGTGATTTACAAAGGGTGTTAGGATAAAGTGGTATTTGTCGTTGCTTTGTGTGGATAATGTGCGATTAGTGGTGATTGGGTGGCGATTAGTTTGATTTGTTTGATTTTTTGTTTGATTTGTGGGATTGTTTGGATTACTCAAATTGCTTGAATTGCTTATATTGTTTTTATATGCAAAGGATTCGTTTGATTGTAATGATTCAAGCGATTCTAAAATAGATTGCCACGAATCGCTTTGCGATTCTCGCAATGACAATAGATAAACATTTGATTCGCTTTGCAATGACGCAAAAGGCACACTCTCTCCGTCATTCTGAGCGAACGCAGTGAGCGAAGAATCCAAAGCAAATGAATCTAGTCCTTTATTATGATTCGTGGATTCTTCGCTTTCTAACGAAAGCTCAGAATGACGAAACGCGGAGGCTGTTTTCTTTACCCTACGAATCACACGCCTTTTATTTGTAGTTCGTTTTGCACTATATTTATGTGGATAAATCATTGAATTACTTATTGTGTAAAAATTATTCATTGTGCGGATATTGGATTTGTAGAGATTGCCGATTGTGCTACTTTCTGTTTTAAGATTCACAATGAAATTTTCGCCATTTTGTGTTAAATAATAAATATCGCTATATGGCACAAGCCTAGAAAAATCAACGCCTAAAGCGGTGTAAGTGTTGCCGTTTGTATCAGTGGCGATTTTGTTTATAGCGTATTCTTTGCCTAACTCAAAGTTTGCACCAAAATCTAAAATGATTTTAGAATTTTTATCTTTGAAGGAAGCACTGCTACCCCTAGTAGATATTACAAGGTGTGAATTTTTTTGTGCTGTTGCTATATCTCCATTATATCCGCTAAAGGCTAAAAATTCATCTGCCGTTTCATTTATCACCATTGAATAATTTTGGATTACAAAGTTAGCATTGCTGCTTCCTGCACTAAGATTAGCACTTTGCACACCGCCTTGCGCTGAATAAGCACTCATAATCCCAAAATTATTTATCGTTATAGAAATGGGATTGTTTTGATATTGGGAAGTGCTAAGCGTTCCCATAAATCCATAATTTGTAAGAATGCCTATGCCACCACTCTGATTGCCAAGATAAGTATGCCCTGTAATTGTGCCATAGTTTATAAGATTACCGATAGAATAGTGTGCGTTGTCATCTTTAATGCTAATGGTAGTTCCTGTGTTACCGCCATTATGCAGTGTGCCATAGTTGATAAAAGTGCCAATATTAGCCTCAATAAGTAATGAGCCACCCATACTAAAATAGATATTATTTGTAATTTCATCTTGTGGAGTATTTATTCTACACTCACGCCCAGCAGTGCAAAGTGAGCTTAATTCAACCGCATTAAGATTGACTAGGGGCGTCCCCCCCCCTAAAAGTGCGGTAAATGCGAGTATTTTGGCGAATCTTGCTTGAAATCTTGTAAATGTCATCATAATGCGCCTTTTCTTTTTAGTAAAATTTGAAAAAATTGTAGGTTAAAAATCCTTAAAAATATCATTCTATCGTGCGAATAATGTTAAGATTATTGCAAAATTGTAAATATGGCTTGACATTTTTATGCTAAAATGCGCCAAAAATTAGGGAGAATAGAGATGATGATTTTTAGCGATGAGGAGCTTTTAGAGCCTGTGGAAGGGGTGCTAGAGCGACTGCGTCCTAGCATTTTGCTTGATGGCGGGAATATCACGCTTGATAGTATCAAGGACGG
>JBNMHH010000233.1:0-3110 GCA_050872665.1 Helicobacteraceae bacterium | reverse complement strand
GTTTAGCATTGACACAGAGACGGGATTCCAAGATGCGGTGTTTATCACTTCATCGTGGGGACTTGGCGAAAATGTCGTAGGCGGGACGGTGAATCCTGATGAATTTTATGTCTTTAAGCCGACTTTAAAGCAAGGCAAACGCCCCATTATCAAAAAAGAGCTAGGCAAAAAAGACATTAAAATGGTTTATGCCCCAAGCGGAGCTGAACGCCCCACGAGAAATATCCCCACTACCATTGAGGAATTAGAGAGTTTTTCTATCACTGATGAGGACATTTTGACACTTGCGCGATATGCGATTTTAATCGAGGAGCATTACACCAAAGAGGCTGGAGAATACCGCCCTATGGATATGGAATGGGCGAAAGACGGCAAAAGTGGCGATATTTTCATAGTCCAAGCGCGTCCTGAGACGGTGCAAAGCCAAAAGCAAAAGACAAAAGTTAGCAATCGCATTGAAAAATACAGCTTTAAAAAGCCCGTAGATAAGGTGCATACGCTTGTAAAAGGTATGGCAATCGGCGATAAAATCTCACAAGGTAAGATTAAGATTATTCAAGATATTGAGCATATGGGCGAGATTAAAGAGGGCGATATTTTGGTTACGGATAACACCGACCCCGATTGGGAACCAGCGATGAAAAAAGCTGCCGCAGTCATTACGAATCGCGGTGGGCGCACCTGCCACGCAGCGATTGTCGCACGGGAAATCGGCGTCCCTGCGATTGTAGGCGCAACAGGGGCGACCGAAAAACTCGCAAATGGCATAAAAGCAACCGTTTCTTGCGCTGAGGGAGAGCAAGGATTCGTGTATAATGGGCATTTTGACTTTGATATAGAAGTCGAGGATATTTCGGATTTAGGCAACACCAAAACCAAAATCTATATGAATGTCGGCAACCCTGAGAAAGCCTTTAGTTTCGCGCAGTTGCCAAATAACGGCGTGGGCTTAGCTAGAATGGAGCATATCGTCATAAATAGCATAAAAGCCCACCCTGTGGCGTTAGTCGATATGCAAAATGGCAAAAAAGATGTGCAAGATTATGAAACAATCAAGCAAATCATAAGTGGCTACGACAATCCAAAAGACTTTTTCACAGGCAAAATCGCTGAGGGCATAGGAATGATAGCCTCCGCATTCTACCCAAATCCCGTCATCGTGCGAACAAGCGACTTTAAGACAAACGAATACCGCAATATGATAGGTGGCGCGCCCTACGAGCCACACGAAGAAAACCCAATGCTAGGCTATCGCGGGGCGAATCGCTATTATAGCGACATTTACCGCACGGCATTTGAGTGGGAATGTCAGGGCTTGGCGCGTGTGCGCGATGAAATGGGGCTGACAAATATGAAAGTTATGGTGCCATTTTTACGCACACCAGAAGAGGGCAAAAAAGTGCTTGAGATTATGCGCCGAAATGGGCTTGAATCAGGCAAAGACGGGCTAGAAATCTATGTAATGTGCGAACTGCCCGTAAATGTCATTTTGGCAGATGAGTTTTTATCATTATTTGATGGCTTTTCAATCGGCTCAAATGACCTAACACAGCTAACTTTGGGCGTGGATAGAGATAGCGAGTTAGTCAGCTCAATCTTTGATGAGCGCAACCCAGCAATGCTAGAAATGTTTAAACGCGCCATTGCCGCGTGTAAAAAGCATAAAAAATATTGCGGGATTTGCGGACAAGCCCCCAGCGACTACCCAGAAATCGCGGAATTTTTAGTCAAAGAGGGCATAAGCTCCATTTCGCTAAATCCCGATTCGGTAATCTCCACTTGGAGAGTGGTAGAGAAGTTAGAAAAGAGTTTGAAGGGGAAAAAGTAGGGGTTATGACAATTTGTTCTGGGGTAATCATTTGCGCCGTTTTCACACAAAACTGCGCTCGATGAACCCCAAGTTCTATCTCGCTTGTTTTGCGTAAAAACGGCGCAAAGCACTACCGCCATTACTTCGATTGAGATTCGCGTTGCGAATCGACTACGAATCTAGCGCGAATTTGCAATTCTCGTCATTGCTTTGGCGAATCGTAGATTCGACCGAAGCAATCCATAAATCCACATAAAATAATCACTTATGATTCGCTCAAAATCACGCGAATCTATTGGCGAATCTCATCGCAATTCTCACCACGAATCCCACATTCTCACGCAAAAATTGACATATTCTTTATCATTTAAGAATGCCTTAAGGGGGGGGGTAAATATAATTTTACTTGTCTTTTTAGACTAATTTATTTTCAAAGGAGCGTTAATGCTAAATAAAATCTTAAAATTCGGCGCAGTGGGCGCGGTGGCGATGATATTTGTGGCGTGTTCTAAACCGCCATTTGAGGTTACTTATCTAATCCCTGAGGCGAATCGCCTCTCATTCTCGCAAAACAAGCCTATGGGCTGTATGCTAGTGGGCGAAAAGGACGGCGTGGCGCGTGTCGGCAAGACAGAGGCGACTATCTCCAAGCTAGAGGAAAGTGCCAAAAACGATATGCTAAATAAGTCCGCTGGGTTGCTTACCGTGGGTGGCAACCAAGACAAAAATAAGCGAATGGTAGTCTATCTCTCCAAAAAAGAGTGGCAATGTGGCAAATATGAAAAGCCTTGCAAAAACCAAGAAAATCCCAAAATCAAAGATGTCAGCGCACTAAAGGTATCTGGCGAAATCTATGAGTGCAGTTTCTAGGCGTTTTTGAGCTATCTCTAGCATAAGGTAGCGTTAAAGATTCGCCGTTTGTGGATTTGCAAAAGATTCGCAAGGTGGCGAATCGAGAGTGAATCTAAACTTAAAAAAACTTCGTCATTGCCACGAATCTACCTAGGTAGATTCGTGGCAATCTATTTTTTTTGAT
Organism: Helicobacteraceae bacterium; assembly: GCA_050872665.1. GTDB lineage: Bacteria > Campylobacterota > Campylobacteria > Campylobacterales > Helicobacteraceae > NHYM01. Next base: position 264 of record JBNMHH010000233.1, on the reverse strand, counting down.
TGCTTCGTGCTATCACACTCGCAATGACGCGGTAGGTAGATTCGTGGCAATTCAAATGATTTGTCATTGTAGCCTTTGGCAACACCGAATCGAAGCAATCCAAATTATTAAATATTTTATGATAGAATCGCGCTTTTAAAATTCAACAAAAGGACAAAAATGAAAGCATTAAATAAAAATACATTTCAACCATTTGTTATTCAAAAAATATGTAAAGAGCGAATCTGTAATTTGTATAAAATAGCCACCATAGGGGGGGGGAAT
>JBNMHH010000232.1:0-3110 GCA_050872665.1 Helicobacteraceae bacterium | reverse complement strand
ATCAAATATCGCTACAAGTGGCAGCGTAAATGCGCTTTCATTCCCATACTATCTCTATGATTTTATCAAATCATTAGGGCTAAAAAATGAGCAAGGCAGGGAAATAGATTTGCTAACTTGGAATGAGGGGCAATCGTGGAGGGAACAATCTTATAACCATAAAGCTTTTGATGACGCGCAAATCAAAGTCATTTTGGCAGGGGAAAAAGGCGCGTGGCGGTAAAAGTAGCGATAAGGTTTTTGATGTTTTAGATTGCTTTGATTTGGCGTTGCTAAATCTCGCAATGACGAGGTGGCGTAGATTCGCGCGACAAAAAAAGCGATTCACCACTAGATTCGTCCTACCCCTTTCGCAATTTTGCAATCTCATCGCGGATTCGCGCCGCTTCCTCAAACTCTAACTTTTTACTTGCCTCGAACATTTTTTTTGTCATCTCTTTTATGATTTTATCGCGTTCAGTTTTGGGAATCTTGCCTAATTTCACGCGCTTTTGTGTGCGAATCTCCACATTTAGCTCGTCCTCTAACTTTCGCGCGGTGGTTTTTGGCACGATATTATGCGCCTTGTTAAACGCCTCTTGCTTTGCCCTGCGGTATTCGCTAATGTCAATAGCCTTTTGCATTGACTTTGTGATTTTTTGCGCAAAAAAAATCACCTTGCCATTGATATTTCGCGCGGCGCGTCCCATAGTTTGGATTAGGCTCGTCTCACTACGCAAAAAGCCCTCTTTATCAGCGTCTAAAATCGCCACCAAGCTAACCTCTGGCAAGTCCAAGCCCTCACGCAGTAGATTCACGCCGATTAAAATATCAAATTCGCCTAACCTAAGCCCTCGAATCAAGTGATTACGCTCAATAGCGTCAATGTCGCTATGCAAATACTGCGTTTTTAGCCCTAGCTCATTGTAATATTTACACAAATCCTCCGCCATTTTTTTGGTAAGCGTCCCCACGATTGCGCGTTCATTTCGCGCCAAAACGGCTTTAATCTCATCATATAAAATCGCCACTTGATTTTGGCTATCCATCACAAAGACTTTTGGGTCTAAAAGCCCTGTGGGACGGACGATTTGCTCAGCAAGATTCGCCCCACTTAAATCAAGCTCGAGTGGTGCGGGAGTGGCGGATACAAACAAATACTGTGGCGATTTTTTGATAAACTCATCAAAATTCAACGGGCGATTATCTAGCGCACTAGGCAAACGAAATCCATACTCCACAAGCACTTCCTTGCGGCTTCTATCCCCCGCATACATTCCGCCAAATTGCGGCAAGCTCGCGTGAGACTCATCGACTATGACAAGGTAGGGCTTGCCCTTTTGCTCGAAATAATCAAGCAAACAATAAGGCGTCTCTCCCGCCTTTTTGCCCGTCAAATGCCGTGCGTAGTTTTCAATGCCCTTGCAGATTCCGCTCTCGCGAATCATCTCTAAGTCAAACTCCGTGCGCCCCTTTAGTCGCTGATATTCTATCTCTTTATTTTGCGCTTTAAATTCTGCTAGGCGCGAATCTAACTCTTTTTCGATTCCACTTAGTGCCTCGTTTAGGCGATTTGCACCCACGATAAATTGATTTGCCGCGTAAAGCACAAAAGATTCTAGGCTTTTTAGCTTCGCTCTCTCTATCGCCTCATACACCGCGATTTGCTCCACCTCATCGCCAAAAAACTCTATACGGATAAACTCGCTTTCATTATAAGCTGGGAAAATATCCACCACCTCTCCGCTCACGCGAAATTCCCCCCGCTCAAACGCCGTGTCATTGCGCGTGTAGCCCATATCTACGAGTTTTATTAAAAACTCTTTTTGATTGCGCGATTCGCCCACCTGTATTTTTTCAATCATTGTGAGATATTCGGCGGGGTTGACTAGCCCGTAGTTTGCGGAGACACTAGCCACCACGATAACATCATCATAAGCTAGAAGCGAAGTAGTCGCGCTTAGGCGCAGTCGCTCCAAGTCGTCATTTATGCTCGAATCCTTTTCGATAAACAAATCCCTGCGCGGAATGTAGGCTTCGGGCTGGTAATAATCAAAATGGCTTATGAAATACTCCACGCGGTTGCGCGGGAAAAAGCCCTTAAACTCGCTATAAAGCTGGGCGGCAAGGGTTTTATTATGCGTCATTATGAGCGTTGGCATATTAAGCGTAGCGATGATATTTGCCATAGTGAAAGTTTTGCCACTGCCTGTTACGCCTAGCAGTGTGGCGTATTTCGCACCTTGCTTAAAGCTATGCGTGATTTTCTCTATGGCTTGCGGCTGGTCTCCTGCGGGGGAATATGCGGATTGCAGCGCGAAAACTTGTGAATCGCGTAACTTTTTATTTGAATCGGCATTTTTTGCAGTATTTTTTTTAGCTTTCATTAAAACTTAACCTTTTAAAACCACGCGTAATGTAAATTTGCGACTTGCGCCCACAAAGCGCAAAACTAATCGCCTTCAATTAGCTCTCGTAATTTTATCGCGCGGGATTTTAGCTCGGCTAAGTCGCTTGTATTGCTAAAATATTTGCAAAATGCCTCTTTTGTTGCCATTAGCTCATCGAATGCTTCGATTGCCATTTTGCCTTCTTTCGTTAGTGTCGAGCCACTGCCACCGCGCCCCCCGATGAATCGCTCCACAAGTGGCAACTCGGAAAGATTGTTAATCGCGTCAATATTGTCCCACGCGGCTTTGTAGCTCATTTTCATCGCTTTTGCGCTTTGTGAAATCGAGCCTGTTTGCGCAATCCCGCGCAGTAAATCCACGCGCCCAAGCCCCAAATAATTTTTGCCATTTTCTTTCACCCAAAATCGCCCATAAATTTCCATTTCAAACCTCCTTTAAAAATTTAGATTCGCCTAAATTTCGCCACGAATCGCCACCGAATCCAAAGCATATCCAAGCCAAAAATCAATCAAAAAATAGATTGATTTTATGTCCTTTTTTCTCCTTATACATAAGTTTGTCCGCCTCGATTATGCAAGATTCGATATTCATTCCTTTTTGATATTCGATTACGCCCTTGCTTACGCGAATCTCATAGCGATATTTGCCACTTTTATTTTTGCGCTCAAAATCCTCTGTGATTCGCTCCCAAATCGCCTCAATATTTGCCATTTTGTGATT
>JBNMHH010000231.1:0-3111 GCA_050872665.1 Helicobacteraceae bacterium | reverse complement strand
TCTTTATTCACAAGTATTTGTATGGCATAAAAACCATTATCCCAATGGTGATTGGCTTTAGCAAATATAGCGATAAAAAATTTATAATATATAATTTTTTTGCCTCATTTTTGTGGGCGGTAATCATCGGCGTCCTATCCTACGCTATGGGAGACGCCCTGCGTTATGCTTATGAAAAATACTCAAATCCGTATATTTTCCCTGCAATAGGCATTTGTATTATCGTGGCAATAGTCATTTTGGCAAATAAAATTACAAAAAATGTGAGAAAATAGATTTGTTGGCAAGTCGCCGAATCGCTGATTGAATCGCTAAAAATGTAAGAATAAATACCCGCGATTCAAGCCAAAGGGCTTGAATCTATTGTGCAAAATTAGCCAAGTTGCGCTTTTAGCATCCAAATGTCTTTTTCAAACTTCGCAATGACGCCATTTGCGTAATCCACGCTAGTGGAATCTCCCGCTTTTTCCGCTGCTTTGGATAGCTTTTTAAAGCTATCTAGGAAATATTCGCAATCTTTTAGGACGATTTTTAGCACTTCCTCGCCTTTAAAGCTACTTTTGCTTTCCTCTTTGATTTTGGAGGCTTTTAGCGCGGATTCAAGCGTTACAAAGGGCTTTTCGCCAAGCTGTATAATGCGCTCCGCCACCGCGTCAAAAATCTCTGCAAACTCATCGTAAATCTCCTCAGTAGATTCGTGTATGGGCTTAAAAAGCAAACCTTTTACATTCCAATGCAAATTATGCAACTTCATATAAAACACGATGCTATCGGCTTGAATCTGCTTCAAAATATCTACTACCATAATTTTCTCCTTAAAGTTAAATTTGTCCAAACGATAATTTTTATCATTTAGGTGCGGAATTATAATATATTTTGTCTTAAGATTGTGTTAAGATTTAATATGAGTTGCAATAAATTCGTAAAATTCCTTACGAATCGCTAATTTGCGCCTACATCAAAATCCACACAAGCAATGGCGTTGATACGAATGCAAATAGCACACCAAAGGCGATTGCGCTTACGGCTAGGTTGCTGTCTAGCTTGGCTTTCATTATCATCGCACCTGCCAAAGTCATCGTAGGCATCGCGCTTTCAAAGATTGCCACTATTGCGGAGGGCGTGATTTCCAAGCCAAATACTTTTAAAACGCCGATAAATACGAATGGCGCAAGTAGCATTTTGCAAAAAATCACCGCGATTGTGCCTTTGTAGCTTGTCTTAATGCTGTTGAATCCCAGCCCAAGCCCGATTGCAAAAAGTGCCACAGGCGTTGCCGCCCCGCCAAAGAGGCGAATCGGCTCGAATATAAACTCAGGCAACGCCACTAATGGCTTTAGCGCGAATCCTAACGCAATAGCGATAAATGGTGGAAATACAAGCATTTTTTTGATATTTTCCACCAAAGATACCTTTTGCCCACTTGCCAAACTCAAAATAAATGGCGCGAAAAGTGCCACAGGTAGCCCCGTAGCAATGGTATCATAAAAGATGACTTCGCTAATAAATTGCGGACTTTTATAAAGCGACTGCACTATTGGAATGCCGATAAATAGCGTGTTTCCAAATGATGATAGCAAAAACATACTAACAAGCGTGGCTTTTGTGAGCTTTAAGATTCGCCCTATCCCCACGCTCACAATCCCCGCAAATAGGCACGAGCAAAGCCCTATGATGATATAAATAATCAGCGAAAAATCAAAGCTAAGATGATATGCGCGTTCAAAAATCAAGCAAGGCAGGGCAAATATAATGGTAAAGTCCAAAAATGCCCGTGATTGCTTGTTTTTCAGCACTCCGATTCGCTTGGCGACATATCCGCCCATGAGTAGCGTGAGTATGGTGAATAAAGGCACGAAAATAAACATTAGAGATTCCTTGAAAATTATGTGGATTTTGCGTGTTGCTATGGCTTTGCGCGTGGGATTTGTGGCGACTTACAAGCGACTTGTGATTTAGGCGCGTAAAATTTCCGCGCGAATTATACAACCGCGATTCTTAAGTGAAATTTAAATGGTGGATTTTGGGGTAAAAAAGCAGTCAATGGTAGAGACCCCCGCACCCCCTACACATCGGCAATCGCCGACAGGGGAGCTAATAGCAAAAGCTATCTGGCGCAAATGCGCGTTCATCGACTGCCATAGAAACAAAGGTGGGTTAAGCGGAGTCATTCTCACCACTTGATTAAAGACTCCGATTTTCTCCGCTTTGTTTCAAAAGGCATTTTAGCATAATAAAAAGATTGAATCAAATGGTGGATTTTGTAGTGAGATTCATTAACAGCTACCGATATTATTGCCCTTACTTCGCTCTCTTTTTATAATGTCTAAATCTCCCTCCCTTTCGCCAATCCAAATCCATTCTTTGACATTTTGCAAAAACCACTCTGTGCGTTTAAGATAATCGTGTATAAATATCCCCAAACACGCCAAATCTTTTTCATTACCTTTGCAGTGAAAAGTGTGCTTATCGATTTTTATAAGCCCTGAATCGTAAGCCATTTTGTCGATAAGTTCATACATTTTATCCAAATCATAGATATTTTCGCGCAATATTTTTTCCTCATCTAGCACGATTCGCGCCCCCAAAAGTGAGCGTCTTTGCGTGGCCGTCATTTGCAAATCCTTTTATTTAAAAATTTTGGCATTATAGTAAAAAATGCGTGAATTTGCGATTTGTCCTTGCAATGATAGGAAACATCATTGCGAGACAATCCGCAGGATTGTCGTGGCAATCTATTTTCGACTTGTAAGAATCATGGATTGCTTCGTTGTGGCGTTGCCACTGCCTTGCAATGACGAAAGAGTAGAGAGACTCTACTTTTTGCGAAAGCCAAACTGAGTAAAAAACTTTTGATTGTGTGTAGATTCTCTTAAAGTTATAGATTCGCATTTGATTCACGAATCACCAAAATGGATACTTCGCTACGCTCAGTATGACGGCGTGGGGCGTGGATTCGCGTTCGATTCATAGTCGATTCGTAGCGCGAATCGCAATCGAGGTAATGGCGGTGTGGCTTTCGTATTTGTAGAAAATTTTGGGATAAAACTAGACTTGGGGTCTGTTGATTCCCAAAATTTTCTACAAGTGCGAAATTGCATACCCCAGAAC
>JBNMHH010000230.1:0-3112 GCA_050872665.1 Helicobacteraceae bacterium | reverse complement strand
TCAATAATCGCCACATAGATTCGCCCCATTGATTTATCCGCTAATTGCGCACTTAAAAGGCTATGGGCGATATTATTTTTTGCCACCACGATTGCGCCACTTGTTTGCTTATCAAGGCGATGGATTATGCCCTCACGCATTTCCCCACTAATGGTTGAGAGCCGAATCTTATGCGCCTTTAGCCAATCCACAAGGCTTTCCTCTTTCAAACTCGGTGCGCCGTGCGTGGCTAAAAATGGCGGTTTATTTAGCACCAAAATATCATCATCTTCATAGATTTTTTCAATAATTAGATTACTTTTTGGCGCGATGGATTCGCCCTCCAAAAGCGATTTCAGCGACTTTGATATATGAATCTCATCGCCTTTTTTTAGCAAAATACCACTTTTATTTGCGATTTTGCCATTTATTTGGACGGCGTTTTTGGCGATTAGTTGCGTTATTTGAGAGCGTGAAATGGATAGATTCGCACTTAAAAATCTATCAAGGCGCAGTTTTTGCTCATCATTTTGGGTTAAAATCATCGTAAAATCTTTAATAAAAAGTGTATAATGTCGCTTTTATTGCGTATAGATTCGCGCGTTTAAAGTGTGCTTGTTAAGCATAAAAGCGATTCGTATTTTACTATAAAAAGAGTGCTAAATGTTTAATTTGGATAGAAAAGTATTTTCACATTTTGATTATATGATTGTCTTTACTTCCGTGCCTGTGGTGCTTTTATCATTGCACTTGATTTTTGAAATCGATAGTTCGCTTACAATCAAACAGCTTTTTTATATCGCATTTACGCTTGTCATAAGCGCGTTTGTGTTTATTTTGCCACTAAAAAATATCTTTTGGATAACGCCCATTTTTTATTGGGGCGCGATTGCGTTGCTTTTGGCTGTGGAGATTTTTGGCGTGGATAGGTGGGGAGCTAGGCGGTGGCTTGAGATTCCATTCATCGGTATGAGTTTGCAACCAAGCGAGATTATGAAAATTGCGCTAATTATGATGATGGCTTACAATATAAACAACGACCCGCCACCGCCTGAGGGCTATAATCTAAAGCAGTTTTTAAAACATTCATTTTATATTTTGTTGCCTGTGGTGCTTGTGAAAATCCAGCCCGATTTGGGGACTTCGGTGCTAATTTTTATCTGCGGATATGCGGTGCTATTTTTGGTGGGGATTTCTAGGCGAATCCTAATGGCAAGTTGTTTGCTTCTCATAATCGCTATGCCAATCGTGTATATGGGGCTTAGCGACTATCAGCTAAAGCGAATCGAATCCTTTATCGGCGCAAATGACAACAGCGACAGCGCGTATCAAGTCCAGCAAAGTATCATCGCTATCGGCAGTGGCGGACTCACAGGCAAAAGCGTGGAAAACGCCACCCAAGCGCAATTAAAATTTTTGCCCGTGCCAGAGAGCGATTTTATATTTGCGTATTTTTGCGAGAGATATGGATTTGTGGGCGGATTCGTGCTACTACTGCTATATGGATTGCTTATTTTGCAACTCATATCACTAAGTCATCAATACCGCAAGGATAGGATTTTGCAAGTCGTGTCCGCAAGTATTGGCTTTTTAATCTTTATCCACCTTAGCGTAAATATTTTAATGGTGATGAAACTCGCCCCCGTGGTGGGAATCCCACTGCCATTTTTTAGCTATGGCGGGAGTAGTTTTTTGACATTTGGCGTTTTATTTGCGGTGTTAGAAAATTTACTTGCATTTAAGTATAACTTTAGAGTATAATTCGCATTTCATTTTCTATTCTTTTTTTAAAATGTCCGCGCAAATGTCGCAGTTTGTGGCAAATGCTGGGCATTTAGGACCTTTAGCTCAGTTGGTTAGAGCTATCGGCTCATAACCGATAGGTCGCAGGTTCAAGTCCTGCAAGGTCCACCACTTTTAAAATCAAATCTTTTTTAGATTCCCGCAAACAAATCCGTGCTTAGGTAGCGTTCGCCTGTATCATTTAAAATCGTTAGGATATTTTTGCCTTTGTATTTTTTTGCTAATTCTTTGGCGACAAAGAAATTTGCTCCGCTTGAAATGCCCACAAGCAGTCCCTCTTTTGCCGCTAACTCACGCGCTGATTCAATAGCATCGCTCGAATCCACGCAAATCACTTCTTTATATAGCTTTTGATTCAAATTATCAGGCACGAATCCCGCGCCGATTCCTTGAATCTTATGCGCTCCAGCTCTGCCCTCGCTTAGCACGGGGCTATCTTTTGGCTCGATTGCAAAAATCTCAATATTTGGATTTTGCTCTTTTAGCACTTCGCCAATCCCGCTTAATGCCCCGCCTGTGCCGACTCCTGCGGCAAAGACATCGATTTTTGTGCCACCTAGTGCGTCCAAAATCTCCCTTGCGGTGGTGGCTTTGTGAATGGCTGGGTTGCTAGGATTGCTAAATTGATTTAAAATCACGCTATTTGGGATTTCTTCATTTAGCTCATTTGCCCTCTCCACCGCGCCTTTCATTCCCTTTTCTTTGGGCGTTAGCTCTAATTTCGCGCCAAAAATTAGCATTACTTTTCTGCGCTCGATGCTCATTGATTCAGGCATTGCGATGATTAGCTTTAGCCCAAGCGAAGCGCACACACTTGCCAAGCCCACGCCTGTATTCCCACTTGTAGGCTCAATAATTGTAGTCTCACGCGTGATTTTCCCGCTTTTTAGGGCGTCATTTATCATCGCATAAGCAATTCTATCCTTTATCGAATGCGCTGGATTCATAAACTCGCATTTGACAAAAATATTTGCGTCAGTTTTGATATTGTTGATTTTCAAAAGTGGCGTGTTGCCGATGATTTCCGTTACACTTTGATGAATTTTCATTGTTTTTTCCTCTTTCATTTTTTGAATTTATTTTAAAAAACACGAATTGTAACAAAATAAAAATAATCCAAAACTTAATTTGCCAAATAAAAATCATAATTTTCCTAAAAGTAGCATAATTCGCAAAATGGATTGCCACGAACCTGCTACGCAGATTTTCGCAATGACGGAAAAGTGTGGATTTGTCTGCATTGTGCAAAATATTGTCCGTCATTGCGAGATTTTGCGTTAGCATATTCGTGGCAATCCAAACCTTATCCGTCATACTGAGCGTAGCGAAG
>JBNMHH010000229.1:0-3276 GCA_050872665.1 Helicobacteraceae bacterium | reverse complement strand
TGAAAAATACTCGCCGCCAAAGCAGCGTCCGCGCCACACAAATACGCCTCTTTGATATGCTCCATATTTCCTGCGCCACCACTTGCGATTAGCGGGATTTTCACATTTTCTGCACTCCATTTTAGTAGCTCCAAATCATAGCCGTTTTTTGTGCCGTCCGTATCCATACTCGTTAGCAAAATCTCACCTGCGCCCAAAGATTCCACGCGTTTTGCCCATTCAAAATAATCGATTTGCGTGTCGATTCGACCGCCGTTTATAAAGACGCTCCACGAATTTTTGCGTTGCGAATCTTTTTGCCAAAAATCTTGCGCCGAATCGCTTGAATCGCTAGATTCGCCTCCAAAATTAGCCGATTCGCCACTAGATTCGCCCAAATTCCGCCTTTTTACATCGATTGCCACCACGATACATTGTGAGCCAAATCGCTTTGCGCCTTCCTCAATCAGCTTTGGATTTTTAATCGCAGCGGAGTTTATGCTAACCTTATCGCACCCCGCATTTAGTAGATTATAAATATCATCTAAATTCCGCACACCACCACCCACGGTGAAAGGGATAAAAATCTCTTTTGCCACCTTTTTCACCATATCGATGATAATGCCACGATTATCGCTACTTGCGGTAATATCCAAAAACACAATCTCATCTGCGCCCTTGTCATTATACGTCTTTGCGATTGCCACAGGGTCGCCCACATCTTGCAAATCAACAAAATTCACGCCCTTTACCACCGCGCCATTTTTCACATCAAGGCAGGGAATAATGCGAAATGCCAAATTAGACTTTTCGCCACATTTTGATTCGCTAGATTTTTCAAATGAAATGCTATTTTTTTGTGCCATATAAAATCCTATAAAATTTGCTTGATATTTTATCAAAAAAAAGATAAGATTCGCTTTTATTTTGAAATCGATTCCTATTAAAGGAGTGTTCTATAAAATCGCAATCTAAATCTATCGATTTTAATGAGCGTTTTTGCGATGATAAAAATGCAAAATTTAGAGCAAAAAAGCACTTTGGACAAAATTTTTTAAAAGATGAATTTTATTTAAACCAAATCATCGAATCTGCTTCCAAATTACATAGCGAAATTGAATCAAAGCTAAAATACCCACCAAAGGTTGTGGAGATTGGAGTCGGCTTGGGTGATTTAAGTGCAAAGTTGCTAAATCATTTTGATTTGGTGGCTTATGAAATTGATAAGCAATTATGCGAAAGATTTATGGAAAGATTCCCAAAGGATAGATTTAGACTTTATAATGTAGATATTTTGGAGATTGCGTTTAAAAGCGGGTGGCTTTGCGATGAGCCATACATTTTGGTGTCAAATCTGCCCTATTATATCGCAACCAAAATCATCTTAAACGCGCTAAAAGACGATAAATGCGTAGGCTTGGTAGTGATGACGCAAAAAGAAGTCGCAGAGAAATTCTGCGCTTGTGTCGGCAAAAGCGAATTTTGTGCTTTGAGTGTTTTGACGCAGAGTTTAAGTTCGTCGGCGAATCTTGTCGTAAATGTCCCGCCAAGCGCATTTATCCCACCACCAAAGGTGGATTCGGCTGTTTTTTGCATAGAAAAAAATGACAAAAATTTTAATGCGGATTTTGAAAAAATGCTAAAAATCGCATTTTCCGCACCACGCAAAAGAGCGATAAAAAATTTGGATTCGCTTGTGGATTTTGTGGGCGAAGTCGTTGAAAATGGCGTAATAAGCGATATTTTTAAATCTTTAGGCATAGATGAAAACGCAAGGGCGCATCAAATTAGCACAGAAAATTATCACCAAATTTTTATGAAAATACAGGAGAAAAACAATGGAAGAAAATAATAACACGCCAAATGAGGCGATTGAGCAAAACGGCGAAACAAAAAGCAAAAAGTCGTTTTTTGGATTATGGAAGTCAAAAGATTCAAGCGATTCGCAAAATGAATCAAAAAGCGAATCTATCAAAAATAATGGCGCGAATCGTAAAAATTATAAGCCTTATCGTAGAAATACAAATCGCGATTTGGCAAATGATTCAAGGCAGGATTTACGGCGCGATTTGGCGAATCGAGGCGATTCACAACGCAATGATTCACAAAGGACGCAAAATCGTGGCACAAATCAAAGAAAGCCATATAATAGGGCAGGGCGAGGCGATTCGCGAACGGATTCAAGGGCAGATTCGCGCAATCAAGATTCACGCAACGATTCGAGGACAGATTCGCAAAATCGTGAATCGCGCGGATTTGACGCAAGGAATCGCGAATCAAATCATAATTTTAGGCACGATTCAAACCGCGATTCGATGAATTTTGGCGCGAATCATAGCGCGAATCAAAATGCGAATCCAAACGCAAATCCCACCGAAATATTGCAGGACGGCATTAGTGGCGTGAGCGAGGGGCTAAATGAAAAGTCCAATTTGGGGCTACACAAGGATTTAAAAAAAGTCGTGGAGCTAAATAGCAAAAATCACAAATCCTCGCTAAATCCACACTACAAGTTAGATTTAAACACAAAGGCAAAGATTCGCATTACGCCACTAGGCGGACTTGGCGAAATCGGTGGCAATATCACTGTGATTGAGAGCCAAAACTCCGCAATTATCGTAGATGCAGGTATGAGCTTTCCTGAAGCGGATATGCACGGCGTGGATATTTTAGTGCCAGATTTTAGCTATCTACACGCTATCAAGGACAAAATCGCAGGGCTTATCATCACTCACGCCCACGAAGACCACATTGGCGCAGTGCCACATTTATTTAAACAGCTACAATTCCCCATTTACGGCACTCCGTTACCACTAGGAATGATTGGCAATAAATTCGATGAATGTGGGCTAAAAAAATTCCGCTCAATGTTTCGTATCGTAGAAAAGCGCAAACCTATCAAAATAGGCGAATTTGAAGTGGAGTGGATTCATATTACCCATAGCGTAATTGATGCGAGTGCATTGGCGATTCGCACGGAGGCTGGGCTTATTTTCCACACGGGCGATTTTAAAATCGACCACACGCCTGTGGATAATTTCCCCACAGATTTGCATAGAATCGCCTACTATGGGGAGCAGGGCGTTATGCTACTACTTAGCGATTCGACAAATTCGCACCGCGCAGGTTATACACCTAGCGAATCAAGCGTAGGACCATCATTTGAAAATGTCTTTAAAAACACGAATGATAGGATCATTATGAGCACTTTTAGCTCAAATATCCACCGCGTTTATCAAGCAATCGAGCACGGCATAAAGTTTAATCGCAAAGTGTGCGTAATCGGGCGTTCTATGG
>JBNMHH010000228.1:0-3280 GCA_050872665.1 Helicobacteraceae bacterium | reverse complement strand
TCATTGCGAGGGCGAATCGCAGATTCGCGCAAAGCAATCCAAAAAATTCATCTTTAAGAAAATTTTTAGTGAATCAAAACTACAATTCAAAATTTATTTTGGAAAACAAAGGGCAAAATTTGAAATTAGCACAACATAAAATCTCACATAAATCAGTGAATCTACAAAGCTATCAGATTCATTCTATTTGCGTCCTTGCGCCCATTTTAGGGGGGGGGGGAACGCCCTTTATTTAGTCAATTATCAAGCCCACGAATCGCTTTCTAAAAATCCACGCTATTTTTACAAATCTAGTCTTGTCATTGCGAGAATTTGCGTCAGCAAATTCGTGGCAATCCACTTCCCACACCACTTTTAAAGGAATCCCAATGCAAACTTAAATCTTAATTTTCACGCATTGGATTCGCGTGGTTAAAAGGTAGCAAAAATCGGTGGTTAGAAAAATAAAAAAGGAGCAACAATGAAAACCCTACTAAAATTTGCATTACCAATTATCGCATTTAGTGCAATTTCACTTAATGCAAACAATCTTAATGAACGCATAAAGGCTTTGGAAGCTGAACTTCAAAAGGCGATAAAATCGACTTATTTGCCTAGTGATGAGCAAATAAAGCGCATTAAAAAAGAAATAGATTTGCTAAAATTGCAACAAGAGCTAGAGGACATAAAGCGCAAACAAGGTATAACAACCCAAACGCCAAATCAACAAGCACCACAATATTATCAATCACAACGCCTACAAATACAAGATTCGCGCATTTTAGAAGCAAATACAAATTTAGCAAAAAAAGATTCGCACTATTCTGGCACACAAAATGGAATAAATCGTAGCGGTGGATTCGTAGGCATAGGAATCGGTGGTGGTGGCGCAAATATGACCGCAGAAGTCAGCGTATCTGGCGATTTAGCTGTGAAATTAGATAAGACAACAAACAAACTATATAATGGTGGCGGAGTGGATTTTGAGATTGTAGCTGGGTATAATCAATTTTTTACACAATATCTTGGTTTGCGTTATTATGTCAATGCTAATGTAGCATATATGATGTTAGAATTGAGTGAACAACTAAAAATGTATTATGAAGCACTTGGTGATGATTGGGCTTATAACACAATGAAAAATATGAATGTTTTAATGATAAATTACGGTGCAAATGTAGATTTCTTGGGTAATTTTGTGGTTACAGAAATTGTGGATTTTGGCGGATTTGTGGGTGTTGGTATCGGTGGCGATTCGTGGATTAAAGGTGATACAAAGATGAATCCATTCTCTAACTTTTTACCACATTTTTCTTTTAATGTGTGGCTAAATATGGGACTACGCGCAAATATCGCCAAACATCACGGAGTGGAAATTGCCGCAAGAGTGCCATTTTTGAAAGCTAAAATGTTAGGTATGACTATGAATGCCACCCCTGCCACCATAAAAGGTAAATATTTTATGGCAAATCCTTATAACATAACAGCTAGGTATGTTTTTAATTTTTAGCGATTGAGGTTTTATGATTGTGTGATTTGTTATAAAATCACAGCTTAACAATCGCTCATTTTCTGCTATAATTCCGCGAGTTTTTAAGATTTTGCTTAATAAGGATTGTCGTGTATTATACGCTGGATTGTGGATTTTTTGGCTCTTATGTGTTTGATTTGTCCTTGCTTGGGGTGCTGTGGATTTTTGGCATAAGCGTAGAAGCGGTTACAGGCGCACTCGCGGCAGGACGGCACAAAATGGACTTATTTGGCGTCTCATTTATCGCGCTTGTAACGGCTATCGGGGGCGGTTCGATTCGCGATGTGTTGTTTGGACATTATCCGCTTAGCTGGGTGAAAGGACCGCAATACATTCTGCTAATCTGCGTCATTGCGACACTTACCACGCGTATCAAACGCCCTATGCTTACGCTAGAGCGCATTTTTTTGAGCCTAGATGCGCTGGGGCTGGTGGTGTATAGCATCATAGGCGCAAAAATTGCGATGAATATGGGCTATGGAATGATTTTAGCCATTACTGCGGCGTGTATCACGGGAATCTTTGGTGGAATCTTGCGCGATATTTTTTGCAATCAAATCCCGCTAGTCTTTCAAAAGGAAATCTACGCGGGGGTTGCGATAATATCCGCTGCGCTTTTTTACGCGCTGGTGGTGTTTGCAGAGATGAGTGAGCTACCAGCCACGCTAATCACGCTATTTCTTGGCACGGCATTGCGAATCTATGCCATTCGCCACAAGGTAGATTTGCCGATATTTGAGTATCGAACGAAATAGGAGTTTTATGATGTGGATTAGAATTTTGGCGTTGTTTTTTATCGTGTGTAGCGCGTTTGGCGTGGATTTTGGTTTTAATAATGGCGCAAATATCGGCGTAAATGGCAGTATTAGAAGTGGCATAAATGCCACGAATCGCGCATTTAATGAGGATATTTCGCAAAATATCTTTATCCTAGAGCCGATGAATCACAGCGAGGAGCAAAAGCGACTAGGGCGACATTACGCCAATGAAGGCTACCGCGCGGCGTATTTTGGCTCGATGAATATCGCTAGGGATTTGTTTTACAAGGCTTGTGCGTTAGGCGATACGATAGGTTGTCTGTCGCTAAGTGAGCTAAATGCACCCATAAATGTCGATAATCTCGTGGCAAAAAAGCAGGAATGCGACTACGGCGTGGGCGAGGCGTGTTTCTGGCTATTTCGCTACTACGCGGGGGAATCCACGATGGATTCATTCAAAACGGATTGGTATTTGGATAAATCCTGCCGAATGGGCGTGATGAGGGCTTGTGAGCTAAAAATGGCGCGATTTAAGCCCTATATCGTGGATAACTATCAATTACTAGGCAATAAATGCTACAAAAATGACGCGGAGAGTTGCTATGCGCTTGGAATCGCGCATTATTTTGGTAACTTTGAGGGCAAAAGAGTGGTGCAAAATAAAGGCTACGCTTTGCAGCTAATCCAAAAATCCTGCGCTTTAGGGCTAAAAAAGGGTTGCAACGAATATCATCGCCTAACCTCGTGGCGATAGCAAGGCGTCACAAGGCGCAAAAGCGAAATTTTACTTCCAAATATCTTTAGATTTTATCTAGCGTAATGCACTCGATTTTTATGGATTGTGTGGTGTTTTGGGTTTGTGCAGTGTGGGATTCGCATAAAGATTCGCCTAAAATTTTGCGTAAAATCGTGCCGTTTTTAAGGTTGCCACAGCGCATATTATAAACTTCAAAGCCGATATTTTGGCAAATTTCTCGCACTTTTTTGGAGGTGGAATAAGTGCTAATTGCGC
>JBNMHH010000227.1:0-3301 GCA_050872665.1 Helicobacteraceae bacterium | reverse complement strand
TATCCAACACATCTTCATCTTGCCGCATTTTTGCGCCACATTTTGCGCAAACCTCGCTGTCCTTTTCACTTGCCACCTTAATTCCGCACGAATCACAATAAAACACAGGGATTCGATGCCCCCACCAAAGTTGCCGTGAAATACACCAATCGCGCAAATCGCCCATCCACGCGTTAAAATTATTTATCCATTGATTGGGGTAGAATTTACACTCGCCCTCATTTACGCGCCGAATCGTCTCTTTGGCAATGTCTTTTTTTACAAACCACTGCCTTGAAATGTAAGGCTCTACGATATTTCCGCAACGATAGCAAACGCCCACTTGATTCGTATAATCCTCGATTTTTTCGACAAATCCGCTAGATTCAAGCCTTTGGACGATTTTATTCCGCGCTTCTAATCGCTCCAAGCCCTCAAATTCGCCACAATGGCTATTTAAAATGCCATTTTTATCAAAAATCGTTATAAATTCTAACTTATGGCGCAATCCCACTTCATAGTCGTTATTATCGTGGGCGGGGGTTACTTTTACCGCGCCTGTGCCAAATTCCATATCCACAACCTCATCAGCGATAATCTCAATCTCACGCCCAATTAGTGGCAACACCACCTTTTGCCCGATTAGGTGGGCAAATCGCGTATCATTTGGATTCACCATTACCGCCGTATCGCCAAAATAAGTCTCTGGGCGCGTAGTCGCCACCACCACGCATTTATCGCTATTTTTTAAGAAATATTTTAGGTAGTAAAGTTTGCCTTTGTTTTTCTCAAACTCCACTTCAATGTCGCTTAGTGCGCCATCGTGGGTGCACCAATTCACCATATAATCGCCCTGAAAGATTAGCCCTTTTTCATACCACGCGACAAATGCCTTTTTCACGGCGTTTTGTAAGCCTTTATCCATTGTGAATCGCGTCCTACTCCACGCAGCACTTGCGCCTAGCCTTTTAAGTTGCGCTATTATGTCGCCTCCGCTTTTTTCTTTCCAATCCCACACTTCGCGCAAAAATGCTTCTCTCCCGATTTGCTCTTTTTTGATGCCCTTTGCTAAAAGCTGTCGCTCGACTACATTTTGCGTAGCGATTCCTGCGTGGTCAATGCCGGGCTGCCAAAGTGTGCGAAAGCCATCCATTCGCTTGAATCTAGTAATAATATCTTGCAAAGTATAGGTAAGCGCGTGTCCTATGTGTAGCGAACCTGTGATATTGGGCGGTGGCATCATAATGCAAAAATTTTTGCCATTGCTGATAGCTTTGTTTGAATCCACTTCAAAATAGCCTCTATTTTCCCAAATCTCATAGCATTTTTTCTCAAAATCCTGCGCGTTGTAATCCATTTTCGTAACCTTTAATGTAAAATTTGTGGCATAAAATTTGCTTTTAAAAAGGTGGGATTTTATCCAAAATCACATTAAATTTAGGATTAGAAAAGTGGAATTTGAAGTTGTAACGCCCATAATGGGCTTTGAGGACATAAAAGCGTTAGAGTTTATCAAAATCGATGAAAATTTCGCCACGATTCGCGCAAACAACGGCATAAGCTGGAGCTTGGCGAATCCATACTCGTTGCGTGATTATAATATCGCGCTTTCAATCACCGCTCAGGCTTTGCTTGATGTGAAAAAAGATTCGCAGTTAGAAGTGTGGTGTATGATGATTATCCAAAAGCCGTTAGAAGATTCGCGGGTGAATTTTCTATCGCCACTAATTTTAAATTTTAGCAACAAAAAAATGCTCCAATTTCATTGCGCGGTGGCGGATTATCCGCAGTATTTCAAGCTAGAAACGCTAAAATATTTTATAAACTAAATTGCCCCTATCCAAGCTAAATGCCGAGCAACTCTCGGCGGTAAATGCGCCACTCGGGCATAATCTAATCATCGCCTCCGCAGGGACGGGCAAAACTTCCACGATTGTAGGGCGAATCGCAAAGCTACTAAATGACGGCATAAATCCGCGTGAGATTTTGCTACTCACATTTACAAACAAAGCCGCAAATGAGATGATTTCGCGACTTGAACGCCACTTTGACAGCACAACCACAAAGCAAATCAACGCTGGAACTTTTCACGCAGTCGCCTATCGCCACCTAAAAGAGCATTCGCAAATCGCCCTAAAACAGCCCCGTGAGCTAAAAACGCTACTCAAATCAATCCTAAATGTGCGGAAATTTAGCGATGAGGTGGCGCATTATAAGGCGGAGTATTTATATGATTTAATGTCTTTGTTTGTCAATACTAGCACGGAATCCGCTACTGATTCGCCTACGATTCGCACCTTTAGCGACTTTATCACCGCACACAACGCCGAGCAAGGGATTCATAGCGCGATTTATGATGATATTTTTAGCGAATTTATGGAGGTAAAAAGGCAATATAATTATGCAAGTTATGATGATTTGTTGCTACTTTATCGTGCGGAGATTTTGGCGCGAGGCATTAGATTTTGCGAAGTTTTGGTTGATGAATACCAAGATACAAACGCGCTCCAAAATAGCATTATTAGTGCGTTTAAGGCGGATTCGCTATTTTGCGTGGGCGATTATGACCAAAGCATTTATGCCTTTAATGGCGCAGACATAGGCATTATCGCTAGTTTTGATAAGCGATACAAGGACGCAAAGATTTTTAGCCTAAATAAAAATTATCGCTCCACGCGCAAAATTTTATCAGTGGCAAACAAAGTCATCGCAAACAACCCGCGAATCTACCCCAAAAGCCTTGAAGTCGTTAGTGATAGCAATGATTCGCGTGTGGAGATTTTGCGCTTTGGCAAAACAAAAGAGCAATATAGTTTTATTGCCAAGCATATCGCCGAATCTGCCCTAAATGGCGCGAGATTAAGCGATATTGCTATCATTTTTCGCAACAACACAAGCGCGGATTTTATGGAGGCGGGATTGCGCGAATATGGAATTGCGTGTAGGAAAAAGGGCGGACGCAGTTTTTTTGAAAGCCGTGAAATCGCGCTGTTTATTGACATTCTAAGCCTTTTTAGCAACCGCACGGATATGATGGCATTTGTCAATATCATCTCAAATGGCGCACAGATTGGTGAAGTCATCGCCAAAGAGATTTATGAGGCGTTGAATGTGCTGGGCGATGGGGATATTTTGCGTGGGCTTTTGCGTCCAAAAAATATCGCAAATCCTTATAAAAATCGCGCTAGAAACGCACAGCTTGGGCTTTTTGATGAGATTTTTATTAAAGAAGATTCGGCAAGATTCAACAGCGTTGTAAGTGGCGATTTTGCCTCTCACCCTATTCTTTGCCACCCAAAGCTAAGCGAAAAAAGCGTGATAT
>JBNMHH010000226.1:0-3317 GCA_050872665.1 Helicobacteraceae bacterium | reverse complement strand
TGGATAAAGTGTTGCGTGTGCGCGTGAAAACGCAAACCACAAAAGAGATTGATTCGTGCGTGGAAATCTACCGCAATGCCCTTTGGTGCGAGAGAGAGGCTTATGATATGTTTGGCATTATTTTTACAAATCACCCAAATTTAAAGCGAATCTTAATGCCAGATGATTGGAGCGGACATCCACTGCGGAAAGATTATCCACTGCAGGGCGATGAGGACGCACAGTGGTATGAAATCGATAAGATTTTTGGCAAAGATTACCGCGATAAAGTCGGCGCAGAGCAACGCAATAGCTCATTTGTCAATGAATTTGATACGATGAATTTTTCGCTTGTGGGCTTTGAAGTCCCCAAAGGCGCGAATCCAAAAAGCACAAAAGATTCGCCCACCAAAATCGCCTACCAAGAAAGCAAAGGCGTATTTGTCGTTACAAAATTTGACAAGCAAAAACAGCTAGACAAAAGGCGATAAAAATGAAGCAAATCTACACGAAACTTAAACCGCAGTTTGAAAATATCGCCTTTGAGCGCGATGATGACAAAATGATACTAAATTTCGGTCCGCAGCACCCTTCCGCACACGGGCAGTTGCGCCTGATTTTGGAGCTAGATGGCGAGATAGTTACCAAAGCAACGCCAGAGATTGGCTATTTGCATCGCGGTATGGAAAAAATGGCAGAAAATATGATTTATAATGAATTTTTGCCCACCACAGATAGAATGGACTATATCAACGCCACTTCTAACAACTACGCCTTTGCTTTGAGCGTGGAAAAATTGCTAGGACTTCAAATCCCGCTCCGTGCGCAGATTATCCGCACAATGTTGCTTGAACTAAATCGTATAATCTCACATATATTTTTCATATCGATTCACGGAATGGATGTCGGCGCACTCTCCATAATGCTCTATGGCTTTAAAGAGAGGGAATTTGGGCTAGATTTGATTGAGGATTATTGTGGGGCGAGGCTTACACATTCAAGTATGCGAATCGGCGGTGTGCCACTTGATTTGCCACCAAATTGGTGTGAGAATCTAAATGCGTTTTTGGATAGATTACCCAAAGAAATCGGGCGAATCGAAAATTTGCTAGAAAAAAATCGCATTTGGCGTGCAAGGTTAGAAAATGTCGGCGTTGTAAGCGCGGATTTGGCGAAAAAATGGGCTTTAAGTGGCATAATGCTCCGTGCGAGTGGCTTTAAATGGGACATTCGCAAGGAAGAACCTTATGAGCTATACGGCGAGTTAGATTTTGATGTGCCTTACGCAACGGACGGCGATTGCTACGCAAGGTATTTGCTATATATGGAGGAGATTCGCCAATCTGCAAAAATCCTAAAGCAACTCATCGCAATGTATCCAAAATCGCCCAAAGACATTATGGCACACGCACCAGAGTATATTTCCGCGCCCAAAGAGCAGATTATGACGCAAAATTACTCGCTAATGCAACATTTCGTGCTAACAACGCAAGGTATGCGCCCACCAAAGGGTGAATCTTACGCCCCCACCGAATCGCCAAAGGGCGAATTAGGCTTTTTTATAAACTCACAAGGCGAACCATACCCATATCGCCTAAAAGTCCGTGCGCCGAGCTTTTATCATTGTGGAGTATTGCAAGACTTGCTCGTGGGGCATTATCTCGCCGATGTCGTTACAATCATCGGCTCAACAAATATCATCTTTGGCGAAGTGGATAGGTAGAGCAGATGAAGCGATTTGATTTACGGCATTTGGGCGAAAATTTTTGTGAGCGAATGTGTGAGATTGTGGCGCAGGACTTGGCGCAGGGCGAAGTGGGGATTTTCATCTTTGAAGTGGGCGATTTTAGTGGCATAGAAAAAAGCGCGAATCTAATCGCACAAAATGGCTGGACGCTAATGAATTCACTGCGATTCAATGAAGTGGATTGGACGATTATTGTGAAAAAAGAGATTGATTCGCGCGTGGAAAGCGCAGAATCCCACGATGACAATACTAGCAAAGGCGATTCGTAATGTTTGATAAAATAAAAAATTACGATTTCATCATCACACTTGGATTTTACAATCCCACGCTGTTGCCTAAATGTAATGCGAATTTTTATCCATTTTTGGATTGTAAGACGGATTTGTATGTCCGCTATGAAGTCGGCACAGAGGAAGGCGTTGTGGCGTTGTTTTTATATGAATTTGTGGGTAACAACGCAGATTCAAAGCTACAATCTTTCATAAACGCCCTTGATTACGGATATTTAAGCGCAGAGAGCAATGTGAGCGCGGAGGAATTTGCAGAGCTAAAAACCCTAATGCAAAAAAGCAAAAAGCCACTTTTACTCGTGGGACGCGATATTTCTACGCACCCACAAAAAGAAAATATCTTAAATATGCTTAGCGCGTTGCGACAACATTCGCATTTAGAGATTTTGTGCGAGGGCGATTCGTTGCCACAAGGATTCACGCTAGAATCGCCCCAAAATCTGCCTGAGCATAATGGTTGCGTGATTTTTGTGGATTATTTTAATAGCGATTCGGCGCAAGATTCACAAGATTTGCACGATTCGCAAGATTCGCAAGATTCACAAGATTCGCACGATTCAAGGCGAATCCCTACGCTTAAAATCTCACGCGAATTTGCTCGTGCGTGGCGTTTAAGCGATAAGCAAGAGATTAGATTCGCGCTAGATTCACGCGAGATTCGCGCAATTTGTGATTTGAGTGAAAATTTTAGCGGAATCATCGGCATTTTACGCGGTGCAAAGGGCTTAAATCCAAGCTATCCATTTAAAACAATAGCGATACAAGCAATAAAAGGGCAATAAAATGGCGCAAATTACCATTAACAACAAAACATTTACGGCAAACGAGGGCGAATATCTGCTAAATGTCGCTAGGAAAAATGGTGTGTTTATCCCCGCGATTTGCTATCTTAGCGGTTGTTCGCCGACTTTGGCGTGTAAGCTATGTATGGTTGAGGCGGACGGAAAGCGCGTGTATGCGTGTAATGCAAAGGTTAAAGACGGAATGAGCGTCCTAACAAACACGCCTGAAATTATGGCTGAGCGCAAGGCGATAATGCAAAGCTATTGCGTGAATCACCCGCTAGAATGCGGAGTGTGCGATAAAAGTGGCGAGTGCGAATTACAGGACTTTACACTTTTATTTGGCGTGGATAATGAGCCTTATTTTGTGGCGGATTCGCTTAAAAAGCGCGATAGCTGGGGGCAAGTGAAATACGACCCACGCCTTTGTATCCTTTGTGAGCGGTGCGTAACCACCTGTAAGGATAATTTGGGCGAGGCGAATCTAAAGGTTATAAAAAGCGACACAATTCCACAGCT
>JBNMHH010000225.1:0-3319 GCA_050872665.1 Helicobacteraceae bacterium | reverse complement strand
TTTTCGCCCTTTTCGCACAAAACCACGCCATCGATTTTGCAAATCACACTCTCAACCGCTGCTGCGATTCCGCCCGGTCCTCCGCCAATTATGGCGATATTATAAGTTTGCATTTTATTCTCCTTTATTTTGAATTTCGCGCCTTTGAATTTTGCTTCAAATCATTGCGATAAGCGTCATTTAGCTCATCTACGCCGTCCATTAAAAGCCCTTGCGTGAATTTTTTTTCATCATCAAACTGCCCCGTGCGCAGTCCCCAGATGAATGCGATTAGCCCCAAAAGCCCGATTAGCAAGGACACGCTAAGCATTATGGCAATCATTCCGCTATTCATTGTATTTTCCTTACGAATCGTGCGATTCGTGTATCTTTGCTAACGCAAATTCCCGCGCGAGTTGCAAAGCCTCTTTGATTTTGTGCGGATATTTGCCACCAGCGGTTGCAAAGTCCGCGCGTCCGCCACCACCACCGCCCAAAAGGGCGCAAATGCTTTTTATCCACTCATTTGCTTTGAGATTTTCCACGCCATTCACGCCACAGCTCACACTCAACTTGCCATTATCGTTTGCGATAAGCATAATGGCGACTTTGGGATTTTCCTTTTTTGCCTCATCGATGATAGTTTTAATGTTGAGATTCGCCGCAACCTCGACAATCATTAGCTTTACATCATCAATCATCTCAAAATTTAGGCTTTTCACACCCGAATCGGTTTTGGTTTTCAAATCCTTATACTTTTGGATATTGTCCTTTAGCTTGGCGATTCCAGCCATAATATCGCTTGTTTTTAGCACTTCACGGGCTTGGGTTAGAGTGGCTAAATTTTCTTTGGTGTAATTATATCCAGCTTTTCCGCACACAGCTTCGATTCGGCGCACTCCGCTTGAAATCCCGCTTTCTTTTGTGATATAAAAATTGCCGATTTGCGCGGTATTTTTTATGTGAATCCCACCGCAAAGCTCACAACTTGCGATATTTTCATCATCGCCAAAGCTAACCACGCGCACAACTTCGCCGTATTTTTCGCCAAAAAGCGCGATTGCGCCGTGATTTTTGGCGTCATTTAGTGGCATAAAGGCGATTTTCGCATCAAGCGCGGATAAAATCATCGCATTAACTTCGCACTCAATGGCATTTAGCTCATCTTTGCTTAACGCCTTTGGGTGCGTAATGTCAAAGCGCAGACGATTCGCCTCTACTAAACTCCCCGCTTGTGAAATATGTGAGCCTAAAATTTTTCGCAACGCTGCGTGCAATAAATGTGTCGCGCTGTGGTGCTTGGCGATTTCAATGCGATTTGGGCTAACTTTGACTTCTACAATATCGCCCACTTTAAGTTCGCTACTCGTGCTAATCTCGCTGATATTTAGCCCAAAATATTTTTTGGTGTAAATGACATTTGCGACTTTTTTGCCTCTCATAAAAATCTCGCCACTATCGCCCGCAGGACCGCCACCCTCCGCATAAAGCGGGGTTGAATCTAAGAAAATATATCCATCGCCATCAAGGGCTTCGATTCGCTTGTAATTTATATCAAGCAACGCCAAAATCCTGCTTTGGGCGCAATCCTCCTCATAGCCGATAAATTTATTTTCGCCAAATTCCTCTAGCAATGCGCCAAAATCGCCGTCTTTTGCCTCATCGCCAGAGCCTTTCCAACTCGCTTTGGAGCGGGTTTTTTGCGCTTCCATACATTTATTAAACGAATCCATATCCACTTCAATGCCTTCATTTCGCAACATATCCTGCGTCAAATCAAGCGGAAATCCGTAGGTGTCATAAAGTTTAAACGCGCTTGTCCCGCTAAATACGCTACTTTTGCGCTTTTTGGTGGAATCTAACTCGCTTGAAAATAGCTCCATTCCCGATTCGATAGTCGCCAAAAATCGCTCTTCTTCTAACTTGCAGTGCTCGGCAATCAGCGTCTTTTTCTCATCTAAATACGCGTAGTGCGCCATAGATTTGCAAAGCGCAGGGATTAGCTTGTATAAAAATGCCTCTTTGACGCCTAACAAATATCCGTGTCGCAAGGCTCGGCGCAAGATTCGGCGCAACACATATCCGCGCCCCTCTTTGTCAAAATTCACGCCTTGCGCAAGTAGAAACGCAATGCTTCGTATATGGTCGCTAATGACGCGAAAAGACGCTTTAAATTCATCGCTATAAGGCTTATTTGTGAGATTTTCGCACTCAGCTATAAGTGGCGCAAAAAGCGAAGTGTCAAAATTATTTAGCTTACCCTCCATTAGCGCAATCACACGCTCTAGCCCCATTCCTGTATCAATGCTAGGGCGAGGCAGTGGGTGCAAAGTGCCGTTTTTATCCCTCTCATATTGCATAAAAACTAAATTCCAAATCTCTAAGAATCTATCGCCCTCACCGCCGAAATAATCCTCTGTGCCACCAAAATGCTTTTCCCCTTGGTCGATATAAATCTCACTACAAGGTCCGCAGGGTCCCACTTCGCCCATTTGCCAGAAATTATCCTTATCGCCAAATCGTTTGATTTTGTCATCAGAGACGAACTTTTTCCAAATGTTAAACGCCTCATCATCGCTGTGGTGGATACTAATATAAATCTTATCTTTGCTAAATCCCAGCTCACGCGTGATAAACTCCCACGCAAAGTCGATAACTTCATCTTTGAAATAATCCCCAAAGCTAAAATTGCCTAGCATTTCAAAAAGTGTGTGATGACGCGCCGTGTAGCCGACATTTTCCAAGTCATTGTGCTTACCACCAGCGCGGATACAAAGCTGTGAGCTTGTCGCGCGTGGGATTTTGGGCGGTGGAATCTTACCTGTGAAAATGTCCTTAAACTGCACCATTCCCGCGTTTGTAAAAAGCAAACTCGCATCATTTGGCACGAGTGGCATTGAATCATAGATTTGATGATTTTTTGCTTTAAAATAATCCAAAAATTGCTGTCGAATATCCATACTTGCGAACCTTGTGAAAATAAAACTAAAAGGCGTATTTTACAAAAAAGGCTTTAGATTCTACTTAAATGACTTATTTACATTTGGCTTGTGATTTTATGAATCTTAATTAGATTTACACTGCGTTTATTTAAAGAATCTAAGATTCACGCTCTGTGGTAATCATCTTCGATTCGCACTATGTCATCTTCGCCCAAATACTCGCCCACCTGCGCTTCGATTATCACTAAGTCGATTTTGCCTTCATTGCTCAATCGATGAACGCTACCCATAGGGATATAGGTGCTTTCATTGCGATTTAGCACAAATTCGCGCTCATTTACCTGCACCACCGCGCTTCCACGCACGACTATCCAATGCTCGTTGCGATGAAAATGCTT
>JBNMHH010000224.1:0-3323 GCA_050872665.1 Helicobacteraceae bacterium | reverse complement strand
TGTAGCATTTTTGGGCGAAAATTTATCATTTTTTTGCATAATGATTTTTATATCATTGGCGTTTTTTGCGTTATTTATAAAGTTTATTTTGGATTCCAAAAATGCGATATTTTCGGCGATATTTTGCACTTGGAGGGTGATATTTTGTGCTTTTGATTTTAGCTTTTTGCTTTTTGCGAAAAATTCATTTATAAGATTTTTGTGCGAATCTATATCATCGCCCACGCTAAATATAAGTTTTTTGCCACTATAATCATTTAGCGTAATTTTGCCATTTTGGATTCGCGCATTGGGATTTATTTGCAATAATTCGCCGATTTTGGCGTAATCTTTGGCGCGAATCTCTAGCGCGTTTTTAGGTGGTAGATTATCCCTTAAAAGTGCAAGTTTTTTGATTTTTTGCTCTAAATTTTCAATCGCACTTTTTTTAGCATTTGTCAAATTACTTGTATTTTCATCGCCTTTATTTTTAGCTAAAAATTCCATAATATCACATTCTATTTTAAAAGGCTTTAGCTTCGCGCTATCTTGCTGTGGCAGGGGAATAAGGGCGATTCCATTTTTAATGGCTCGGCTATTTTGGGCGATTTTGCGCAGTGCCTCTAAAATAATTTCCTCTGAATCCACCAAAATCGCATTGGTATATTTGCCTGTAAATTCAAGCACTAGCGTAGATTGTAGCATTTTATATTGCATATTTTTTTGGCATTTTAGACGCAGGATTCGGTTATTGCCATCCGTTTGGCAATCCAAAATTTGCGCCTTTATGCAGTATTTTTTGAGTGCCAAATCAAAGGGCGCATTATAAGTTTTAATCCCAAAATCCGCGCCCTCATCGCAAAAAATCCTACTTTGCCCCTTTGTCAAATCCACGAAAATTACCTTTGAATCTAACACTAATTTTATGAGATTATCGCCCACGCGTCCGCAGTGTGTGATATTTTTAAAGCCACTAAAGAGTTTTGCGACTTCTTTTAGGACAAAGATATTCATTTTTCGCGCCACTTCTTTAAATTAGCGATTATTTTAAATGCGCTAATTTTTCTCGCGCAAAGTTTAGTGCCTTTGGCGTGATATTTGCGCCACTTATCATTCTAGCAATTTCGCTCACTCGCCCTTCCTTGTCAAGCAACTTCACCGCGCTACCATTTGTGCTTTTTGTGATTAGGTAGTGATGATTGGCAAAACTAGGCATTTGCGATTGATGAGATATGGCAAAAATCTGATAATTTTTAGACAGCAACGCCAAAACTTCCGCCACGCCCTCGCTCTCACTACCGCTAAGATTCGCATCGATTTCATCTAAAATCAAAATCCCACAATTTTTGCTTTCCTCCACTTCTACGCACATAATGGCGAGTTTGAGGCGATTAAACTCACCGCTACTTAGCGTGGCAATGTGTGAATTTTTTAGCGCGATTTGCACTTCATCTATGCCACTCTCACTCATTTCCACCCTATTTAGCGTGGCTTTGGGCTTGACAAGTCTTAGTTTGTCGCAATATGTGGAGAGTTTGGTATTAAAAGATTCAAGTGCGTTTTGCCTAAATTGGCTAATTTCATTCGCTTTTTTAGCCGTAGATTCGCGCAACACTGCGAGTTCCTTTTCAATCGCGCTTTTATTAAATGAGAGATTTTCATATCGCTCCAAATCCGCTTTTTTCTGCGCCAAATGCTCGAGTGTAGCCTCAATACTGCCATATTTATGCACGAAATTGGATAGCGATTCAAGGCGGTTTAGGATTTCCTCAATGGATTCGCTTGATAAATTCTCTAATCGCTCTTCCTCATCGATGATAACACCCTCAATCTCACGCAAAACCTCGCCATAAATCTCTTTGCTTTTATCAAGCGATTCCAAAAATGCCACAATTCCGCTAAAGCCCTCAAGGTGTGGCTTTATCGTTGCAATTTTTTCTAAAATCTTTTCTTTTTTGGATAAATCTTTTTTGATTTCTAAAAGTTCCTCGTATTCGCCCACTTTTGGATTTACCGATTCGATTTGCGCTATTTCATACGCTGCAAATTCGCGCAAAGAGGCGACATTGCGCTCCTCATTTTCCAAAGTCGCTAATTGCTTTTGCTTTGCCACCAAATTAGCAAAATCCTCCGCAAAGGATTCGCGCAATTCCCTAAATCGCGCATCTTTTATTAGTGAATCAAGCGTGTTAAGCAAATTTTCCGCCTTTAGCTCATTTATCGAATGTGCCGTGATATACTTCACATACTCGCCAAAAAGCTCTTTTGTGCGTCTTTTAGAAAAACTCTGCGCGTTTAGAAAATATTTGACTTTGTCCTTTTTTACAATGCTAAGCACGATTTCGCTATCCGCTTCGATTTCCTCAGGCAGTGGGACATTTTGCAAAGTGACTTCGATAAGATTCGCGTTTGTTTCCTTTAGCCCAAAAAGCGCGAGAATGCTCTCCATTAGCACGGATTTCCCGCTTCCACTCACACCGCTAAAGATATTAAACGCTGGGCTTGGCGTAATGCAAACCTCCCTAAACGCAATGGAATCTTTAATCAAAAGTCGCTCAATCATATCTCAACCTTAAAACTGCCCTAAAATTTTTTGCGAAATTATATCAAATTTCGTGTGGATTGCCACGAATCGCTAAAGCAAGTTTTGCAATGACGATTCGTGCGAATCTAATCGCCCCAGCCAAATTTTTCTCTCAAAACCGCAAAATAATCGCGCCCCTTGTCATAAATCAAAAGCGCATTTTGATTCAAAGCACTCACGCAAAATTTCGCGCCTTTTTCAAAGTCGATAATGTCTTGCCCATCGATGATAATCTTTGCGTTGCCCTCTAACACGCTAAATTCCAAGCTAAACTCATCATTTAAAATAAGTGGCTTTTGCGTGAGCGAGTGCGCACACACGGGCGTTAGCAAGATATTGCGATTATATGGATAGACAATGGGTCCCCCTGCGCTGATATTGTAAGCACTTGAGCCTGTGGGAGTGCCGATGATTAGCCCATCACTACGATAGGTGTTGAAATATTTGCCATTGATTTTCGCCTCAATGCTAATCATACCCGAGACATTTTGCTTGGAGATGAGAAATTCATTCACACAGCGTAAGATTTTTGTGCCTTTTGGATTCACACCCACAATCTCGCCCTTTAGTAACAAATGCGCATATAGCGCGTAATCGCCCTTTTTGATTTGGGCTAAAAAGTCGCGCAATTCATCGATTTTTATACTTGTGAGAAAGCCCAAACGCCCCATATTCACGCCAAAAATGGGCTTGTTGTAGTCGATAGAGTGGCGGATTAGCGATGTTAGCGTTCCATCGCCACCTATGCTTACTAATATGT
>JBNMHH010000223.1:0-3353 GCA_050872665.1 Helicobacteraceae bacterium | reverse complement strand
TATGCAAAGTATTTTCCGCATTGTAAAGATTCGTGCGAGATTGTCTGTCCGTTGTTTTCTACCGCACCACAGACGAGACTAAGCGTAAAAGATGATAAAATATTTGCTGATTATAGGCAAATCAAAGATACACTAAATCAACTAAAAGGAGAGTGAGATGAAAAGAATTTGGCAAGTAATAGTAGCCATTGTGGCGTGTGTTGTATTTTCTGGGTGTTCGCCTATGAAATATAACACTGAGTTTAATATAGACAAAAAGCGTGCTTTATTGGCTTGTTATCAATTAAGCGGAGCAAGTGAGACAAAATACAAATATGCAATAGAATATTATAAAAAGCGGGGCGGTAGTTATAATTGGATAACAGCCACTTTAACTTATAATTGGGGGATTATGGATGCAATTGAGCAAATAGCCAAAGCAAAGGCAACAAAAAATGGTAGCTTAGAGCAAATGAATCAATGTCTAAAGTCCATCGAAACGAGCATAGGAAAAAATTGTGGCAATGACGCATTTTGTATGGGAGAAATTAGCGAAGAATATATTGCACATACAGAATCAATGAAGCCAAAGTTAAAAAATATAAAATTTACTTGTTCGCAAACAGACGAAATTTTTGAAAAATTTGCTCCTAAATTTGACAAAGATATAGAGCAATACGCGTTAGATTTGATTAAGTGGAAACCTATCATTTCAAAAGATATATTTGATGATACACTAAAAGATATTATTGCCAAAGACTTAAAGCAAAATAAGATAGGTAATGACATTATCAAAAATACGCTTAATGACTTATCGGATAAATCAATGTGTATATATAAAATGCAATACTATGTAGGGGATTTAGAAAAATTAGAAGGATTTAAAAAGAGTGGCATATTTGCTGATAGCATAGCTAAAGGATATAATGACTTTATAGGGCAAAAAGTAAAAAATGCTTTGAAATTAAATGTAGATGATGAAGTGCCTAGTGTAATTATTGTAATTCCTTATATTCGTAGCGATGATACTTTTGGTAATCATTTTGGTGTTAATGTGCTATCTATTCAAAGCATCAATCAGGATTTAGCAGAAATTGATAATAATATAAATTTGGCTATTAACAATAAACATTATACTAGACTAGCCCAATTTATTACACAAAAAAGATATACCGAAGCAATGCTAAAATTTTTAAAGGAGGGATAAGATGAAAATTTTAATCTTAATGATATGTATAGCAAGTGGATTGTTTGCAAATGTATGCGAGGCAAATAAGCAAAAGATAGGGGATAACATTTTGTGGAGTTTTGTAGGTAAATTTTTCAATAAAGTAGATATGTGTGAGAACTTACATATCCTATACCCACAAATGAAAGCAAACGAATGTCAAGTGGTAAAGGTTACGCAAACACAAAGAAATGAATTGTGTGAGCTACTCGTAGCAGCGTATAATTTGTATGGCATTAAGTCAAATACAAATGATTGCAAATATACAACGACAGATAAATATGTCAAAGACATAAAAAATCTACCAAATATATTGCGAAAATATGTCTTTAATATTCAATCTCTAAATGAGATTGATACGCCTACTTCTTGCGTGGCTAAAAGCTCCGTAAAATACAATCATCAAACAATCGATGAAAACGCAGTGTTGGAGAAAATCAAAGCCACCTTAAAAAAGCGCAATGATGATAATAAATCATATTTAAAATTTGTAAAAGATGAGAATATGCAACAAAATGCCTTGCGAATCTATCGCTTTGTAGGCGATAAAATGCTAAGTGATTTTTTTAAATATTACAATGATGAGTATTTAAGTGTCATCGATAATATAGAAAGCACTAGTGGTTATTGGGGATTTCCTATTGAATATGAAGTAATCAATTGGAGTGAATCATATAGAGCCGATTGGGTAGAACAATATAAAGAAATCTATGATTCAAGCTATGTTACCAAATGCTACAACAAATTGCCACAAGATACCGTAACGATAAATTATGGTGATGGAAAAAGTAAAACTATGACTTGCGCTGAAGTAAAAAGCCAAATGGAGCTATTTGAGAGAGCGATTAAAGATTAGTGGAATGCCTTAGATTCGTGGTTAAAGCTACGAATCGGCGTTGCCGAGTCTCGCAACGACGAATCTACGGCAAACCTATGCGAATCCACAAATTCCCACAAGATTCGCCCTTAACGCTACCAAAAGTTACAAATATCGTGCTTTTAGCTCCAAGTAAAATTGCGCCTCTTTTTTTATCGCCTCGATTTCTTTGGGTTGCAGTGGGCGGACGATTTTGGCGGGATTGCCCGAGATTAGCGACATTGGCGGATATTTTTTGTTTTTTAGTAGCACACTTCCCGCCGTGATATAGCATTCATCGCCCACCACAGCGTTATCTAGGATTACCGAACCCATACCGATTAGGCAGTTATTGCCGACTTTGCACGCGTGGAGCGTAACTCTATGCCCTATCGTGCAGTCATTTCCCACAATCACGGGCAGTCCGTTAGGAAATGCGCCCTCATCGGGCTGATAAGTGTGGATAATCGCCAAATCCTGTATATTGGTGCGTTTGCCGATTTTAATGCTGTTTAAATCCCCGCGCAAGACGCTTCCAAACCACACGCTTGAATCCTCATCAATACTCACATCGCCGATAATGCTGACATTATCAAAAATCCGCACACTAGGGTGAATCGCTGGTTTTTTGCCCTCAAATTCTAAAATCATCACAAAATCCTTTAAGTTAAATTTTTACCCAAAAAGTATAGCAAAATTTTTGCGTTTGCGATTCGCACAAAAACTTTTAAATCTCATCTTTAGATTTGCAAAGTGGCGATTTTTAAGTATGATTAAACTTATGATTCGCTAAAATTGTGGCTTTTATAGATTTGGCAATAATAATTTTAAGTAAAGTAGGCGCGATGGCAAAAGATTCGACAAAAAATTCGGCAAAAAGCACAAAAGTTTCAGCGAAAAATATGGCAAAAAGCACAAAAGATTCGCTAAATCCAAAGGATTTTAAAAAAGATTCGTTGCAACAATTTAAGCTTTTTTTTACGCAGATTCCTAGTGTTTTGGGCGCAAATGTGGCGGATTTCGCTCATCATCTAAAAGCGCAAAGCAAAAAGCAACTTGCCAAAATCGCCCTCCGATTCGTTGCCGAAGTCGCATTTTGGGCGTTTGTGGCGTTTTTATTGCTTGTGAGTTCTTTTGCCTCAGGGCAGTTTATGAAATACGATGACGGCGTAGGACAGCACCACGACCACCATTTGGCGTTTTTCACATTTTTAAGCGCAATGGTGGCAGAAGGCATTTTCCCGGGCATTGATTTTTACTCGCCACACTCGGTTTTTATCCCCATTGTGG
>JBNMHH010000222.1:0-3379 GCA_050872665.1 Helicobacteraceae bacterium | reverse complement strand
TTTAATAGCAAATGCGCATACAGCGCGTAATCGCTACTTTTTAGCTTTTTAAGAAACGCGTTTAATTCATCGATTTTTATACTTGTGAGAAAGCCCAAACGCCCCATATTCACGCCAAAAATGGGCTTGTTGTAGTCGATAGAGTGGCGGATTAGCGATATTAGCGTCCCATCGCCACCTATGCTTACTAATATGTCGCTCCACGCGCATAATTCATCAAATTTGAATCCGCGATTCGCGCCTATCATTTCCGCGCTTTTTAAATCTAGACGCGTTTCTATGTCAAAATCTTTTGCGATTCGCGTAAAAAATGCAAATGAATCTTTGAGATTCGGCGTATTTGGGCGCAAAACAACGCCGATTTTATTAACTTTATGAATGCGCTCCATCAATGCGCCCTTAAAAACGGCTATCTAGAAAGATAGTAGGCTTTAACTTGGAATCCCCTTTTTCCTCGCACTTGCTGACTAGGACCTTCAAACGCCGCGACATTTGAATATCCTCGCATAATGGATATGATTCCCTCTCTAGCGCGAAAACTCGCCAAGCCCTCTTGCTTTAGCTCTGCGCTAGGACCAGAATACGGATTGCCATCGACAATCCCGCTAACTTCTATGGCGATTAGCTCATTATTGGCGTCAATAAGCCTTTGCACCGCATTTAAAATATCCTCTTCGCATTTTTTAGGCATAATCCAGCGACCATTGCGCATATTTACGCATTCATAAATATCTGCATTGTTTGGCTTAATGGTGTATTTTAGACTTGCGATAGTGGATTTTGCCTTTGGCGCAGTTGTCGCCACAGGTTGCGGTGCTGGTATGGGCTGTGCCACAGGCGCAGGTGCTGGAGTAGGTGCTGGTTGCGCGATAGGTTGCGGTGCTGGTTGTGGCTCAGGCGTTGAATCCACCACAGGCGCACTTGGCGTAGCCTCTGCGATAGGCTGTGAATCCGCACTAAGCGAATCCATAGCACTTGAATCGCCCGAATCTACCACAGGTGCTGGTGTAATCGCACTTTGCGTGAAATCCATAGGTGCTTCATTCTCATACGCCACGCCTTGCTGATTGTAGAAAAATAGATATGTAACAATCCCCAAAATAATCACCATTAGGGCGATTAGCCCTAGCACAAGCGTTGCTTTTTTGTTGTCCTCGTTTTCTTCGGAACTACTAAATAATCCCATTTTATGCTCCTTGCAAAATAAATAATAATTTCAAAATCGCCCATTAACTTGCAATTTCAAAACTTCGTTTTACAATATCGAACGCTTCTTTCAATTCGATAAATTTTATATTGTAAGATTCGATGATTTTTTCATCTTTGCCAAAAACTTTATCAGGGTGGTATTGCTTGATTTGCTCTAAATATTTGCTACGAATCTCAAAAAAGCTCATTTGCTCATCGCAGCCCAAAATGTGGTAGGCGTTTTTAAGATTGCGCTCTGCTTTTGTGAGATATGAGGGATATTTTTTGGAGTTTGGCTTAAAGCTATCGTAATCAAACTCGATTCGGACATTGTGGATAATCTTGCTACCGATTATATCCATAATCGAACTCCAAAACGCGCTATTTTGCATATCCAAATAAATATGATTTAAATCGCTACTTATCACAAGGTGGGAGAGAATCGCGCCAATGTAGCGTTTAGCAATGTGATTTGGTCTATCTAAGATTAGCACCGCACGATTCGTCCCTAAAATGCGAAAAGATATGCACACACACTCCACAAGCGCATTTGTCGATAAAATCTTAATGCGAATGGGCAAATAGCTCATCTCTAAAATGGGGTCTAAATCCGCACCAATCTCATCACAAGCCCCCTGCGTGGATAGATGATAAACCCAAGTGATGAAATAATCCTTTTTAAACCGCGCCCCGTCATCTAAAATCAAAATCGAGCTAGAGAGATGCGAAATCTGCTGAAAATGCTTCTTTGCATAGCTTATAACACGCTCTAGCGCGGGATTATACTCCTCAATGCTTATTTGCACGAATCGACTAAATGCCTCAACTCTCACAATGCGCCGTCCTTAAAAATGCGGAATTTTGCTTGTTTCATAAGCAAGAATGATTCCACTAACATTCAATACAAATCCATTAAAATCTCTTATTTTTAAAATTCACTTTTCTAAAATCTATAACGCAATTTTAAGGCGAAATTTATTAAGATTCACGCTTTTAGCAAATTTTGTAAGGAATAAAAATGTTTCACGCAACTACGATTTTAGCATTTAAGGGGGCGGACAAATCCGTAATCGGCGGTGATGGGCAAGTAACCTTTGGCAACTGCGTCCTAAAGTCAAACGCCACAAAGATTCGCGCCCTTTATGATGGCAAAATATTAAGCGGATTCGCGGGTAGCACGGCTGATGCGTTTAGCTTATTTGATATGTTTGAGAAAATCTTAGAGAGCAAAAAGGGCGACTTAGAACGCTCAGTAGTGGAGTTTAGCAAGGAATGGCGCAAGGATAAATATTTACGCAAATTAGAGGCGATGATGATAGTCCTAAATCGCGCGAAAATCTACATTTTAAGCGGTAGTGGCGATGTGGTCGAGCCTGAAGATGGCGTCATTGCGGCAATCGGTAGCGGTGGCAACTACGCTTTGTCCGCTGCAAGGGCATTGCACCGCAACGCGAATCTTACGCAACTCTCCCCGCGCGATTTAGTAGAAAAATCCTTGCAAATCGCAGGTGAGCTTTGCATTTACACAAACACAAACATAAAAATACTTGAATTAGGAGACTAAAATTGAGAGATAATAAAAGTCCAAAAGAGATTGTAGAATATTTAGATGAGTATATTATCGGGCAGGACAAGGCTAAACGCGCCATTGCGATTGCCCTGCGAAATCGCTATCGTAGAATGCAGTTGCCAAAGGAAATCCAAGATGAAATAATGCCAAAAAATATCCTAATGATAGGCTCAACAGGCGTGGGAAAAACGGAGATTTCAAGGCGAATGGCAAAGATTTTGGGTTTGCCATTTATCAAAGTGGAGGCTAGTAAATACACCGAAGTGGGCTTTGTGGGGCGCGATGTCGAATCTATGGTGCGCGATTTGGTAAATGCGTCTATGAATCTCATAAAATCCGAGTATATGGAGAAAAACGCCGATAAGACGGAGGATTATATCCTTACAAAAATTACTAGCAATTTGATTCCACCATTGCCAAATACCGCAAGTGAAAGCAAAAAAGAGGAATACACAGTCTCTTTTGACAAAATGAAGCAAAAAGTCAAAAGTGGCGCGGTTGATGATTTGGAAATCGAAGTAGAGATTACTGAAGCCCCAATCAATCCCTTTCCAATGCCAAACATCGGCATTGTGGAGATTTTCCCCAAAGCGCAAACAATCAAAAAGATAAAGACAAGTG
>JBNMHH010000221.1:0-3514 GCA_050872665.1 Helicobacteraceae bacterium | reverse complement strand
TGCCAAAAGTGCCAAAAATGCCGTGAGTAAAAATAGCTTATCCGTCCCAAAATGCGCCCCTATAAGCGGTCCTACAATCATTGCAACAATAAAACTTATAAAAATGCAAATCCCCATAAACGCCATCGCCCCACCGCGCTTTTCCTCGCTGATTAAATCCGTGATTTTCGCGCTAATCACGCTTCCTATCGCACCTGAGCCTTGCAAGATTCGCCCGAGTATCATCATCTCAATGCTACTTGCAAAGGCGCAGATGAGTGAGCCAATCGCAAAGATGACTAGCCCAAAGGCGATTACGGCGCGTTTGGAATATTTGTCGCCTAGGATTCCAAAAGGCACTTGGAAAATGATTTGACTAATGGCATACGCACTGATTGCAAAGCCAAAAATCGCCATTTGGCTAATGCCAAATGTGCTACGAAGTGCGGATAATGCGCTTGAATCTTGGCTTAAGCTATGTAAGTAGAGTGCCAAAGTCGGCATTACGACAAATAGCCCAAAAAAGCGGAATCCTGCGATTAAGGATAGTGCGGCGGTGATTTTAAACATTTTTAGCCCCTTTTGTTGTGTGATTTTTAATGATTTTCATCGCATAATTTTACAAAAATTTTTGGCATTTTAGGGTGGATTTATGACAATTATATTTTTTAGCGGGAATTTGCACAAGGCGCGTGAGATTGAGGCGATTTTTGCGCCTTTTAAGGTGCGAATCTATACGGATTTTATGAAGCCTTTTAGCGTAGTAGAGAGCGGAAAAACTTTTAGCGAAAATGCCAAAATCAAGCTAAACGCGCTAAAAAGTGCGATTGAATCGCAAGGATTCGAGGCGATTTTTAAAGGCGAAGTGGAGCAAAAAGATTGCATTTTAATGGCTGAAGATAGCGGAATCTGTGTCGAATCGCTAGATAATTTTCCCCATATTTTTTCGGCACGATTTGCAAATCTCCCACCCCTTGCGTCATTACGAGATTCTACGCAATGTGTGGAATCGTGGCAATCCACAAAAGACTCCACCGATAGCGAAAATGTAGCTCGTTTGATTGGTGAGTTAAAGGCAAAAGGTTTAAACGAATCGAAAGCGACATTTATTTCTTGCGTAGCTTGTTATAAATTTGGCAATTCGTTAGAAAATTCGTCTTTGGGTGCATCTTGCGGAGATTTGGCAAATTTCGAGTGTTCGCAGACACCAAGTCTAGTCTCACACTCAAAATTTGCCAAAAACTCCACAACCTCCACTGCAAATACTAGAATTGTAGATTCAAACAAAAACGATTCGCGCGGAAGTATTTTTAGGCGATTTTGTGGGTTTTCGAGCGCGAGGCGAGAAAATAGGACTGATTCGTCCATTGACGAAGCCGAGCGCGAAGAATCCCGCAAAAGCGTCAAAAAGACAAACGCGCAAATAACCACTCACGGCTTTTTAAACGGCAAAGTCATTTGCGATATTCGTGGCGACAACGGCTTTGGTTACGACCCTATTTTTATCCCAAACGGCTTTGAATCCACACTCGCCGAAATGCCAAGCGAATCCAAAAACGCACTCTCACACCGCAAAAACGCCCTTGATTTAATGAGGCTCATTTTATGCCCTTTGTCCGCGAAAAATTTATCCTAGATTCGCCCCAAAAAGCGACTATTTTTTTGCAACAAACCCTGCAAATCACGCAACGCGAGGCGCAAAAGATTATTGACAAAGGGCGCGTGGAAAATAATGGCGCGGTTTTTAGGGACAAGGCTGGATTTTTGCGTGGCGAGGTGGTTTTGAGCCACTTTAAGGCGGAGCGCGGGGAATATAAGCCTATCTTTGAGACGCCAGAGTTTGGGGCGTTTGATAAACCTACGAAATTGCTTAGCCACCCTAAGGGGCGATTTTTGCATTCATCGCTGCTTGATTCGATTCGCTTTTATTTTGGTAAGGACGCAAACCCTATAAATCGCCTTGATAGCGAGACTAGCGGGATTTTGCTGGTGTCAAAAAATAAGCAAAGTGAGATTGCGCTAAAAAAACTTTTTATGCAAAAATGTGTGAAAAAAACTTATTTTGCGGTAGTTTTTGGGCAAATCAATGCGGAACATTTGGCACAAAAATTTGGGGAAAATATTATTGTTTTACACAAAAATGACAAAGTTGCTATTTCCACGCAACAAACAACGGAAGGGATTGCGGTGGGAGTTTTGGGGTTTTTGGCAAATTTTGGGCGTGAGACTAGACTTGGAGTCTGCGAATGCCCGAAATTTGCCAAATCCGCGAAAGGCGCACCCAAGAGCGAATTGTGCGAAAGCGACTTTATCATCAATTTTGCGTTAAAAGAGGGGCAAAAAGGCACAGACTTAGGCATTCGCTCTCACATTGACAAAAACGGCAAATTTGCCCAAACAGCGATAAAAATATTGTATTATGATTCGGCGCGAAATACTACGCACCTAAAGATTATGCCTCTCACTGGGCGGACGCATCAGATTCGCGCACATTTGGCGCATATCGGGCATAGAATCGTGGGGGAGAGTTTGTATAGTGTGAGCGATGAGAGTGCGCGGGATTTTTTGGCAAGAAAATTTTTAAATGATGGGGTTAGCGATAGTGAGCGAATGCGCATCTTTGGGGCGAATCGCCTAATGCTACACGCCCAAAGTCTGCATTTTTGCTACAATGACAATGAATTTTTTATTAAATCAAAAATGGATTTTGCAATAGATTCCTAAATTGCCACACGATAATATCTCACATTTTTGCTATAATGCGCCCTTTTATTTTTGTAATGCAAAGGATAAAAAATGCAAGATTCCATTCAAATATTTGGTGCGAGGGAAAATAACCTAAAAAATATCAACTTAGAGATTCCTAAAAATAAATTAGTCGTATTTACGGGGCTTTCTGGCAGTGGGAAAAGCACACTCGCCTTTGACACGCTTTACGCAGAGGGGCAGAGGCGATATTTAGAGAGCCTAAGTAGCTATGCAAGGCAGTTTTTGGATAAAGTCGGCAAACCCGAAGTCGATAAAATCGAGGGGCTAACCCCAGCCATTGCCATCGACCAAAAGACGACTTCTAAAAATCCACGCTCCACGGTGGGGACAATCACGGAGATTTATGATTATTTGCGCCTACTTTATGCGCGAGTGGGGATTCAGCATTGTCATAAATGTGGCAAAAAAATCTCACAAATGAGTAGTAGCGACATTATCAACCAAATCCTATCTTTGCCAGAGGGGAGCAAAATCACTATCCTAGCTCCCATTGTCAAAGAAAAAAAAGGCACATTTAATGACACACTTGAATCACTTCGTCAAAAAGGATTCGTGCGCGTGATGATTGATGGCGTGATGACGCGACTTGATGAGAGCGTGGAACTCGCCAAGCACAAAAAGCACACCATAAAAATCGTGCTTGATAGAGTTACCATAAATGACGAAAATAAATCGCGCGTGGCAAGTGGAATCGAACGAGGGCTAAAGGAATCTTTTGGCGAGATTGAAATCTTAGAGGGCGAAAAACTGACGCATTATAGTGAGC
>JBNMHH010000220.1:0-3533 GCA_050872665.1 Helicobacteraceae bacterium | reverse complement strand
TGTGTGGAATCTCGCAATGACGGCGCAATAAAATCGTCATTGCGAGGTGAATCGTGCGATTCGCCAAAGCAATCCACTTGTCTTGAATCCGCCACCCTCACACGCGCTCCTCATTTTCAATGGTAAAAATTTCTTTGATTGTTTTGCGTAGTTCGCTTGAATCTGCCGTGTTTTGCGTGGGATTCGCGCTTTTATTTTGGATTTTTACCTCGCCAAAAATCTCTTTTAAAATCTCTTGGATTAGCTTAAAATATGGCTTTAGCTTTGCTTTTGTAGGCTCATCGGCGCGTGATTCCCAAGTTAAGACGCCATTTTCCAAGCTCACAAAGGAAATATTTTTGCTAAAAATCTCCCCTAGCTCGTAATCCCTCTCATAAATTTTGCTAATTAGATTTTTAAATTTTAGCGCAGGATTATCGCTAGGCGAATCGCTTGAATCGCGCTTTGAATCGACATTATCTTTTTTGGATTCTTCGCTACGCTCAGAATGACGAAATGGGGTAGATTCTTCGCCTAAAGGCTCAGAATGACTAGGCGTGGCGTTTGATTCGCCCAAATCGCCTTTAGATTCGATAATTTTAGATTCGCTTGAATCTGCGTTAGATTCGCTAGATTCGCCACTTGATTGCGTTAGATTCCCAGCCTCTGCCAAAATTTCTTTTTCCATTTTGGCAATCACCTTATCAATATCTTGAATCTTTAGCGATTCCTTCATTTTTAGCATTGCCAAAAGTAGCACGAATCCCGAATCAGCGTTAATATTTAGCATATTTTTCGCCTCGCCCAAAATCTTAAAAAACCGCTCTAACACGACTAATCCATACTTTGAATCTTTTTCTAGCATTTTGCCTTTTAGAAAATCAATCATTTCATTTAGCACATTTTCCGCCTCATAGGCTTCAAATTCGCTTAAAAGGCTGTCGATTCGCCCATCATCACGCGCCAAAATCGCCTCAAAAAAGTCATTGATTTTGCTAGGATTTAGTGAGCCAAGCATTGATGAGAGTTTATCAAGCGTGATATTGCCATTTGAAAAAATAATGGCTTGTTCAAGCATAGTCATCGCATCACGCAAACTACCACCGCAATTTCGCGATAGTAGATTGATTGCTTTGTCCTCAAATGCGACATTTTCCAAATCCAAAATGTGCTTTAAATGCGCCTCAATGTTATTTGGCGCGATTTTCTTAAAGCGAAAATGCTGCGTTCGGCTCAAAATCGTAACGGGCAATTTTAGCGGGTCGGTTGTGGCAAGGATAAATTTCACATAATTTGGTGGTTCTTCAAGCGTCTTTAAAAAGGCGTTAAACGCCTCTTTGGTAAGCATATGAATCTCATCGATGATAAAAATCTTAAATCGCCCAAAGCTAGGCGGATAGGCGATTTGCTCAATCAAACTCTTTATATCATCAATGCCACGCGAACTTGCGGCGTCCATTTCGATAATATCCAAATGTGAGCCATCAAGCGCGGCTTTGCACGATGAGCATTCGTTGCAAGGCTCTGGCGTAGGGAATTTTTCACATTGCAAGGCACGAGCAAAGATTCGCGCACTACTTGTTTTGCCACTGCCACGAAGCCCAGAGAAAAGATAAGCGTGAGAGACTTTATCTAGCGTTAGTGCGAGGGATAGCGTTTGGCGGACAGATTCCTGTCCGACTAAGTCGCTAAAAGTCTTTGGGCGGTATTTGAGAGATAATGCTTTTGGCATTTTTTAA
Source organism: Helicobacteraceae bacterium (assembly GCA_050872665.1). GTDB lineage: Bacteria > Campylobacterota > Campylobacteria > Campylobacterales > Helicobacteraceae > NHYM01. The sequence goes on along the minus strand of JBNMHH010000220.1, from coordinate 1,815 downwards.
TCCTTTTTGTAAAAACTAATCTACTTTTTTGAAAACTATTTGCGAAATTTTATTTTTTTTAAGATTTATTTACAATATTTTAAATAGAATCATAACTTTATTTTAATTTTTTGGAGTGATGAAAACGCAATGGAGAAAATGACGGGAGCAAAAATGCTAATTGAAGCATTGCATTTAGAAGGCGTAGAAGTAGTTTTCGGCTATCCGGGCGGTAGAGTGCTATTTATTTACGATGAAATTTATAAGCAAAAATATTTTCGCCACATTTTGGTGCGCCACGAGCAAGGGGCGATTCACGCAGCAGACGGCTATGCAAGGGCGAGTGGAAAAGTAGGCGTGGCTATCGTTACAAGCGGACCGGGATTCACAAACGCCGTTACGGGAATCGCCACAGCATATACAGATTCAATCCCGCTGGTAGTCATTAGCGGACAAGTGGGAATCACACAAATTGGCACGGACGCATTCCAAGAAATCGATGCGGTGGGCATTTCACGGCAATGCACGAAGCATAATTATTTGGTAAAATCTATCAAAGAATTGCCTCGCATTTTAAAAGAGGCATTTTATATCGCGCGAAGCGGACGCCCCGGACCTGTGCTAATTGACTTGCCAAGCGATATTTCAAATACGCTTGGCGAGTTTAACTATCCTGAGAAAATCTCACTAGCGACTTATAAGCCAAAGATTGAAGGCAATGCAAGGCAGATTGCAAAGCTAGTTAGCGCAATGGGGGGCGCAAAAAAGCCATTATTTTATATCGGTGGCGGGGCGAATCTAGCAAATTGCGCCGATGAGATTCGTGCAATAATGAAAGCCACGCAGATTCCAGCCGTAGAAACGCTAATGGCGCGTGGAGTTTGTGGCGATAAAAATCCGCTATTTTTAGGAATGGCAGGAATGCACGGCAGTTACAGCGCAAATATGGCAATTAGCGAATGCGACTTGCTAATCTCGCTTGGGGCAAGGTTTGATGATAGAATCACAGGCAAATTAAGCGAATTTGCCAAACACGCAAAAATCGCGCATATCGACATAGACCCAAGCTCCATTGGCAAAATAGTCGATGTGGATTTCCCCATAGTGGGAGATTTGAAGCGCGTGTGCGAATCGCTGGTGCAGAATTTGGGCGATTTTGATAAAAACAAAACCAAAGATTGGCTAAATGAGCTTAAAAATTATCGCAAAAAGCACCATTTCAAATACGACGATTCGCCAAAAATCCTTAAGCCACTATGGGTAATTGAGCAAATTAGCGAAATTTGTGGGGATAACGCCGTAATTACCACCGATGTGGGACAACACCAAATGTGGGCGGCACAATTTTATGAGTTTAGCTCTCCGCGCAAATTCCTAACTAGCGGTGGTTTAGGCACTATGGGCTTTGGAATGCCAGCTGCTATGGGCGCACAAGTGGCGCAAAGCAAATTGCCATCTATCGCAATCGTGGGGGACGGCGGAGTGCTAATGAATATCCAAGAGCTAATGACTTGCGTAGAGCAGAAACTGCCCGTCATTACAATAATCCTAAATAATAATTATTTAGGAATGGTGCGACAATGGCAGACATTTTTCTATGAGGAACGCTACTCGGCGGTGGATTTAAGCGCACAGCCAGACTTTGTCAAACTTGCGCAATCTTTTGGCGCGTAGGATTGTGCTATGAGTTTAAACATCGGCAAATCATTTACATCATCACCAATACACGCACATTCTTTTGCCTGCACTCCACTTTTTTTAAGAATCTCACGCACCACCACGCCCTTATCACGCACACCCATATAGACATATTGGATTCCGAGTTCGCTCGCGCGT
>JBNMHH010000219.1:0-3643 GCA_050872665.1 Helicobacteraceae bacterium | reverse complement strand
ATGAGCTTTTATGGCGGGACAGACGCGCTACCTGCGCTTAAAGCGGGGCTAACAAAAATGAATGATGAGGGCTATAAAAATGCGGATTTGCTAATGATAAGTGATTTTGTGTTTGATTCGCGGGATTTGGCGGAATTTAAGGATTTGGCAGAACAAAAAGGCGATGATAATAAATGCTACGCGCTTTATATTGGCGACTTTGCGCATAAGAGGCGAGATTCAGAGCTTTCTAACAAGGAATTTTACTTTAATGGCAATACAAATGAAGTGGTGGAATTTTGCAAAGCAATCTAGCGATTCGTAAGGATTATCATAAAACTTAAGCGAAATTGCAATCCTTTTTCTAACACTTTTTTGACTTTTTACGATATTTGTTTGAAATTTTTGGCTAAAATATTTAGTGATTATCACGCGAAAAAAGAGGAAATCAAATGATTAGAATCGCCTTATCTTTGGGCTTTGCCCTGCTTTTTGCCTTTGCTGAAAACTGCGATTTTAGCAACGAGGCGCAAAGAGAGTGTGAGATTGATATAAAAAATCCGCCACTAATGCTTCACAAGTTCGCAAACGCCGATGGCAAGGAATATTCCGAATATCGCGCGTGTATCAATGGTGGCGATATTGAGATTGACAATACGCGCTATGAGGTGCTGGACTGCTCTATGGTGGAGAGCAAGAATGGGAATCTCACAGAGGGCGTTAGCCTAACAAATGGCGCGAATCTTTTAAGAAATAAAGTCGTAACCCTAAAGCAAGATAATATTTTAATGCGCGTGGCTGGGGATTTAATAGTCGATAGTGGCATTCGACTAAATGTCAAAAATCCTAAAAATTTTGTCATCGAAATCATCGAGGGGACAAACACTAGAAGCAATTTAGTCCTACAAAGGGGCGCGTCAATTAGTATCAACTCGCTTATAATGCCTGAGGGAGCGAACTCTAGCGTTTGGCTAAATACATATTATGGTGGGATTTATGAGAGAGAATTTATCGATATGATAAACCAAAAAAGCCCCGCCTTGCGCGGTGGAATGGAGACTTTGCTAAGCGTAAATGATATGTTTGCCCTAAGCAAGGACGGCGAAGATGTGCTTAGCTTTAATGGTAATATTTTTTGCGGTCCTGAGGTGAATCCGTTAGATTTAAACGCGACAGATTACACGCTTAAGCGACTTTTTTATACTAAAAATAACTCTATCGCCCCGCCGAACAATGCAAATGCCGTTTGTAGCGTGAAAGAGGGCGGTTGCTTTGATAATCTCATCAATTTTAGCAATCAAAAAATAGAGAGCAAAAACTACAAAGTCGCCACAGCGCGGACAAAAATCATACCCACTTATGATATTTTCATAGAGAGCGGGAAAATCACTTCTAAAGACGGGCGAAATCTCGCTTCTATCGCGCCAAATGCCAAGATAGAGGAGCAAAACTACGGCAAATGCGAAAAGCCCACAAAGGTGGCGTTTGAGCAAAGCGTGATTGACGGATATTTGGTGGCTATGGGTATCAAAAAGACGCCAAACACGGCGGATTCAAATGATGATACTAAAGCCGATTCGGCGCAAAAAGATTCGACAGATTCAACGCAAATGGCGAGTGATACAAGCACACCTAGCGCAAGTGAGGCTACTACAATGGCGAGTGCCGATAATGTGGCGCAACCCAAAGATACGCATTCGCCCATAAATGCGGAGATTCAAGCTGAGCTAGATGAAAATATCCAAGATTTACTAGCGACTTTTGGCATTCAAACAAAACGAGAGGCGAAAGATTGGAGTAAGGATTCGGCGAAAAAGGCGGAGGATTCAAGCGCAGATTCGGCGAAAGTGGCAAGTGCGACAAAAGATTCTAAAATAGATTCAAGCGCAGATACGCCAAAAGATGAGCCAAAAGCGGTGGCAGATTCAAGCAAAAAAGAAATAGAAATCGCCCAAGATTCACAAGCCAAACCTAGCGAATCTGCCGAATCTACAAAATCCGCTGAAGTGGCGCAACAATCTAGCGAATCCACCAAATCCACAGAAATAGCACAAGCCAAAAAAGCCACCGAATCTACCAAATCAAAATCCGCCGAATCTAAAGATAAATCCACCCAAATCGCGCAAGATTCAAGCATAAATTCCGCTAGTGAATCTAAAGAAATCGCAGATTCGACACCCAAAGCTACGCCAAAGCCCAAAACAGAAGCCGAATCTAAACCCACACAAATTGCCCAAGCCAAAGAGCCTACACCAAAAACTGAACCAAAGCCTGAATCTAAGTCTGATTCAAAGCCCACAAAAACCGCCCAAGCTCCCAAAGCTGAATCTAAACCCGAGCCAAAAGCCGAATCCAAGTCAGAATCCACAGCAGATTCCGCGCTTCCTTCGCCTACAAAAGATTCACAGCAAATCGCAAGTGCAGATGATGAGGAATTAAAACAAGCCCTTTTAGAGCCTGAATCTAAGCCAGAGCCTGAGCCACAGCCCACTAGGACGCCCAAACCAGCGGGTAAAGAGGAATTTATGATAGTCGAGCAAGAGGCTTATGATAAGCTAAATAAAGAGTGCTACGGGGATTTGAAATGCCTCCACAAAACTTTGCAGTCCTATGACGGGGTAGTTTGGAGCAAAAAGTCATCTAAAGAAAGGCAAAATACGCTCTATCTTGTGAATCTAACCGATGATAATCTTAAGCTAGACTGCGAGGTGCGCAATTATTATGGTAAAAATATCAAAAAATCCTACGCGCTTAGCCACACGAACAAAATCGGTGCGTTGGATTTGAAATTTGCGACTTCTTACGATAGGACGCAAGTGATTTGCAAAACGCCTAGAAGCACCAAAGCTACGAATAAAATCATCGTTACACCCGCTAGTTTTGACTTGCAATACAACTTCGTCAATGAAGGCTCAGGCACGATTCCTACGCTAAAAGCGGGGGATATTCAAATCGCGTTTAAAAATTCACGGGCTTTGACGCTGGAGGGCGATGTGGATAATGGCTTTGGTGGGAATTTGGAAGTGAAAAATCTCACATTTACGCAGAAAAATAAATGCGATGGCGTTGAAAACACCGACATAGTCGCGCCAAATGGTATGAATCTGCGCTTTAGAAAAGGCTATTTGCAAAACTCTTATGCCACCATTAGCGCAAATACCATTGCCTTTGGGCGACTAAATATCGACTTTAAGATTGTCAATGATGATAAAACTTGCAAAGAGGGCATTAGTAGCCTAGAGCCACAATGTGTAGGCGCAAAAATCACTAAGGATATTAGCATAATCCCTGCGAATTTCCGCGTGAAAACAGACATTTTGGCAGATAGAGGAAGCAATCAAATCGCCTACTACGGGCAGATTGACGATAAGCACACTTTTAGATATAACCCCATTTTAAGCGTGGATATTGAGGCACTAAATGACAATAATACGCCCATTTCTATCAATAAAATCTGCAACTACGGCTCTGTGGAGCTTAGCCTTAAAAATGACAAGCTAATTGAATTTAAGCGCAGTTCAAGCGATAGGCTAAACTCTAGGATTGTGGCATATTTGCGCGACTTTGAGAAACCAGCGGGGACAAATATCAAAGCATATTTTGGCATTAGCAAAATTGTGGATAAATATAAAAATTCGCGCACCATAACGCAAAGCGATGCAGT
>JBNMHH010000218.1:0-3662 GCA_050872665.1 Helicobacteraceae bacterium | reverse complement strand
TGATTGATTTGCGAATCGATTTGGTGCTGGATATTTTTGGTATCCTGCATATATTTTGAAGTGTTTGGATTTTCGCCCTCTAGCTCTAGCGACCATTTTTTCTCAATGTCATTCATAATCACCAAATTTTTATAAATCGCCGAAGTGCTTTTCATAATGTCGCGCGTGTTCGCAAACGCCGAGTGAATGCTTTTTTCAAAAGTGATATTGCGCTCATCATCGCTGTGGTCATCGGCTGACTCCATAAGCGCGTGGATTTTCTTTTGAAACTCAATATCTTTGGTGTTTAAAAGCGTCTCAAAGTAGGTTTGATAGTTTAGCGGGAGTGGCGCGACTTGCTTGGATAAAAGTGTCCTAAAAACTTCAGTAGAAAAATTCTCAATGCTCACGCTTTGCGCGTGTGTATCCGCAGGGGGCGATTCGCCGATAGATTCGGGCGAATCTGGCGTTGCATCGCCTTGCAAAATCTCATCAATGTCGCTTTCGTTTTTTTGTAATCTAATCATTTCCGTAATCCAAAATTCATTTTAAGCTCTTGCCTAACACATCGTCAATTATACCATAATCTTTTGCTTCTTTTGCACTCATAAAAAAGTCTCTGTCTGTGTCGCTTTGAATCTTTTTTATATTCTGCCCTGTGTTTTTTGCCAAAATCTTATTTAGCTCGTTTTTAAGATACAAAATCTCTTTTGCTTGAATCTCAATATCACTCGCTTGTCCCCGCGCTCCGCCTAAAGGCTGGTGAATCATAATCCTAGCATTGGGCAGGGCGTATCTCTTGCCCTTTGTCCCACTGCTAAGCAAAAATGCGCCCATTGACGCCGCCTGTCCTATGCAAATGGTGGAAATATCGGGTTTAATGTAATTCATCGTATCATAAATGCTTAAACCGCTGGTAATCACGCCACCGGGCGAATTTACATAGACAAAAATGTCTTTTTGCGGGTCTTCTGCCTCCAAAAATAGCAACTGCGCGATAATCGAACTTGCCATCATATCATCAATTTCGCCACTTAAAATTACTACGCGGTCTTTTAAAAGGCGGGAGTAAATGTCGTAGCTTCGCTCACCGCGACTTGTTCGCTCAATCACATAAGGGATATAGTTCATTATATTTTCACCTATTCTTTTGAATCTTTTTTAGATTCGCGCTTTTTGGGCTTTGAATCCTTTGAATCCGCCTTTGAATCTTTAGATTCGCCTTTGGATTCGCTCGAATCTTTCGTGCCTTTAGCCAAATCCGCGCCTAATTTCGCCTCTAAGATATGATTTAAAACCTTATTTTCTAAAATCGTCATTTTTATCGCGGGGAACATATTATTTTGCTCGTAAAACTCCGCCAAATCCTTTGGATTGCTACCGCGCATCATCGCCTCGTAATAAAGCATTTGATACAGCTCATTGTCGCTCACGGCGATATTGTGCGCCTTTGAGTAGGAATCCACGATAAAAGTTAGCCTCACGCTTTTTTCCGCCTCGCCTTTGAAAGATTCGCGCTTTGCTTTTGCTTTTTCTCTATCGCTTTGCAATTCCTTTAGCTCGTCCTCTTTTAGGCTTTGCAAGGCATTTCTAAAGATTATATCCATTTCTTGCTCGATGATATTTTCAGGCAAATCAAATGCGATATTTGCGATGAGATTATCCACCAAAATGGGCTTTGCCTCGTTAAATGCGTTGTTTTTCGCCTCGCTTTCAAGTTGCGTCTTTACAAATGCTTCCAAATCCTCTAACTTCGCCTCTGCGTTGTTTGATAAAACCATTTTTGCTAAATTATCATCAATTTTGGCGGATTCGCGCTCTTTTATGGCATTTATTTTGACTTTAAAATCCACTTTTTTATCCGCCAAATGTGCGGCATAATCTTTGGGGAAAGTTAGATTTAGCGTTTTTTCATCGCCTTTTTTTAGCCCAATTAGCCCGTCTTCAAAGCCCTCGATGAAACTTTTAGAGCCGATTTCTAAATCATAGCCTTTTGCGCTTCCGCCTTCAAACGCGCTCCCATCGATGAATCCCTCAAAGTCGATATTTGCCACCACGCCATTTTGGATTTTTTTATCCACTTCTTTTAGCTCTCCGCTATTTTTCGCAAAGACTTCTAATCGCTCATTTATGTCCTTTTTGGCGATATTTTTTAGATTTAGCTTTGGCACTTGCGCTTCTAAATCATCTAGCGAAAAATCTGGCATAATGCCTAATTTTGCCTCAAATTCGATTGCGCCGTCATCTTTAATATCAAATTTACTAAAAATCGCCGTCCCAATAATGCTACTTTGCGCAATCTTTTCTGCCTCTAAACTCGCTTTTATGCACTCATTTAGTGCCTCATTTTGCGAATCTTGCAAAATTTGCTCTTTGTAGCGCGATTCAATAACCGATAAAGGCACTTTGCCTTTGCGAAAGCCGTCAATTTTGACATTTTTGCTTAATTTTTGCGCGATTTTAGCGCGTTTTGCGTTGATTGAATCCGCGCTAATTTTATCTTTAATTAACACATTCGCGCTATTTTTTTTCTCAATACTCATAAAACTACCTTTAATATGAAATTTGCCTAAAAATAAGTTGTTATTTTATCACAATTCTATCTATAATTTCAAAGTTGAAATTAAATTTTAGGATTTTTTACAATGCCATTAACCAAGCTAAAGGAAAGATTGCAACATAAAATCGATTTATCGCCCTATTTTGGGGAAATCGTGCAAATCAACGAGGACATTATCAAAGCAAGTGGTTTGCGGACTTCTATCGGCGATATTGTCAGCGTAAAGGGCGCGGAGAGCAATATTAGCGGGATTGTAAGCGCGATTGATGTGGATTCGTTTTCTATCATTCCCTTTACTTCCACGCACGGCTACAAAATCGGCGATAAGGTTTTTGTGAGCCAAAAAGGGCTAAAAATCGGCGTAGGAGACGCACTTTTAGGGCGAATCGTGGATACTTTTGCCAATCCCATTGATGATAAAGGCGACATAGAAAAAGATGAATTCGTGCCAATCATAAATGCGCCTATCCAAGCGATGAATCGTGGCGTAATTGATGAGATTTTTAGCGTGGGAATCAAAAGCATTGATGGACTTTTGACTTGTGGCAAAGGGCAGAAAATGGGGATTTTCGCAGGAAGTGGCGTGGGAAAATCCACGCTTATGGGAATGATAGTGCGAGGAAGCATTGCCCCAATCAAAGTCATCGCACTAATCGGTGAGCGCGGACGCGAAGTGCCAGAGTTCATCTATAATATTTTGGGTGGTGATTTGAGTAACACAATCATTGTCGTGGCAACGAGCGATGATTCGGCGTTTATGCGGAAATACAGCGCATTTACGGCGATGACGATTGCGGAATATTTCAAAAACAAAGGCAATGATGTGCTATTTATAATGGATTCAATCACTAGATTCGCCCAAGCACAGCGCGAAATCGGACTATTTTTAGGCGAATCACCAGCAAGTAAAGGCTATCCGCCATCAGTTTTTTCACTTCTACCGCAACTAATGGAACGCGCAGGAAAGGAAAAAAACAAAGGCTCAATCACGGCGTTTTTTACCATTCTAGTCGAGGGCGATGATTTGGGCGACCCTATTGCTGACCAAAGTCGCAGTATTTTGGACGGACATATCGTGCTAAGCCGTGATTTAAGCGAAAATGGCATTTACCCGCCTATCGAT
>JBNMHH010000217.1:0-3699 GCA_050872665.1 Helicobacteraceae bacterium | reverse complement strand
TTGCAATGTCATTGCGCTCATAAGTTGTAGTCGCAGGTAGGACAATGTCTGCCATTCGTGCTGTGGGCGTCCAATAAATCTCATTTACCACAAAAGTGCGTGGTTTGCGGAATGCCTTGATAAGCGTATTTGTATCTTGGTGATGAGTCATAGGATTGCCACCGCACCAATACACAAAATCTATATCGGGGTATGTGATTTGTTTGCCGTTATCATCGATTGTCTTGCCCGGATTTAGCAATGCCTCTGCCACCCTTGCTAATGGGAAATTCACAGCCGCAGAGCTTGCAAGCCATTCAGAACCAGCTGCAGTCGCCACACCAGCAGTCATACCGCTTGGCACAGCAGCTTTTGCCGTAGGTGCGCCACCATTTGAGTAGTGATAGCTTAGTCCGAATCCTCCGCCCGGTAGCCCGATTTGCCCAATCATACTTGCTAGGGTTACTAGCATCCAATGTGGTTGCTCTCCGTGGTGAGCGCGTTGCATTCCCCAGCCACTCATTAGCATTGTGCGATTGCTAAAGAAATCTGTGGCTAATTTTTTGATGACTTTTTCGCTAACGCCACTTATTTTGGACGCCCATTTTGCGTCTTTTACAACGCCATCGTTTTTGCCTGTGAGATATTCGGCGAATTTGTCGAATCCTTCCGTATAATCCTCGATGAATCCTTTGTCATACTTGCCTGTGCTATACATAGTATGCGCGATTCCAAGCATTAGTGCCACATCGGTATTTGGGCGAGGCGCAATCCACTCGGCTGTTAGCTGTTTTGCACTCTCATTGTAAATAGGGTCAATGTGAATGATTCGTTTGCCTTTTGCCTTTGCTAATTTTTTGAAATATTCGATTCCCTCGCTATCGGTGATTCCCCACGCTAGGCGCAAAGTAGCTAGTGGATTCATACCCCAAAGCACGATGATTTTGCTTTCACTTAGCACCAAATCCCACGAAGTTTGTTGCTCATAAACTTCCAAAGTCCCCACAACATGAGGCATAATCACTTGCGCCGCACCTGTGGAGTAATCCCCTGTCGTGCCGACATAGCCACCTGCCATTCCTAAGAATCGTTGCAATAAGATTCGCGCATTGTGCATTCGCCCCGGACTATACCACCCATAGCTACCGCCAAAAACGCCACTTGCGCCTTTTTCTTTGTAAGTCTTTTTAAGTTCATTTGCTACTAATTTGATAGCGTCCTCGTATTTTACGCGCACCCATTCATCTTTGCCACGCAATTCTGGTTTTGGGCTGTCTGGATTTTCCAAATAGCTTTTTCTAACCATTGGGTAAAGCACCCGCGAATCCGCGTAGATTAAATCGCTCGTAACGGTTTGCAAAGGATTTAGCGTCTTTTTAGGAATCGCATTTTGGCTTGAGACAACCTTGCCATTTTTTATGCTAAGTTTTAGCGTCCCCCAGTGTGCGCCTGTAATCACTTCGCCATTTTTTACTAGCTCCGTGCTAAAGCCACCGCTTAGCCCTTTTGCCATTAAACTGCCTCTTTTTGCTACATTGTCCATTAGTGGCAAACTCGCAAATAGCGCACTTGCCTTTAGAAAACTTCGTCTTTTCATTTCTTTCTCCTTTTATTTGTTATTTTTTGTATGGCATATCTTTTGCATTCTTTTGCAAATATTGAATCAAAAGATAGCTCTCTTCTTTTGAAATCGCCGTCCTACTAAGCATAGAGTTAATCATACTTGGCCATTGATTTGCGTTAAACTCCTTTTTATCGTGGAGTTTGTGGCAAATGGCGCAGTTTGTATTAAACATTTCCTCCGCGCTTTTATATAGCGAATCCAAATTCTCGCTAAATCCGTCCTTATCGGTTAAAAATTTCGCTTTGATTTGAATCCACTTTTTCCCGCCGTCCTCGACACTTTTGCCGTCATCGAATTTGTATTGTGTTTTTTTGTCGATTCCAGCTACTAAGATTCGCCGATTTGGCGCGAAATATATCGCGCTAGGCACTCCGTCCTCAATCCACCCGCTAATCTCAATCTCTACCTTATCGCCCAAATCGCCAAGCATTTTGACTTCCGCAGTGGGTAATAATCGCCCCACTGCTTTAGGCTGTTCGGGCAAATAAAGCGATTTTACTTTTGATGAATAAGTCTCTGCCAAAAGTGTGCTGACAAAAGCAAAAGCGATGATAAGCAACGCCTTTGCGCTCATTTTAAGTATTCCCATACTCGCCTCCCATTAGAAATTATAATCCAGCGTGATAAATGCGTGGCTTCTATCATCTGTGCGTTTTGCGCTTAGCGTAGTGCCGTAAACAGTGTATCCCGCTTTTGTAGTATCACGCAAATATTCTAATTTTAGCCCGATTGCAAAGCCATTTTTAAAGTTTTGACTTAGGAATAACGCCACGCTTTGTTCATCACTGCGCGGAGATTGCGTATATCGCGCCAAAATCTCCCAGCTAAAAGTCCCCACTTCATAGCCGTGCGCTCCACCACCTGAAAGCCACACGCTAACTGCATTACGCGAAGTTATGTCATTTAGGCTTGGTCCTATGTCATACACACTCGCAGTCCATTGGTCAATACCCAGCGGATTGCCGTAAGTGCCGATATATGAGTTCGCAGAGCCAAAGTTTTTATAAACGCCTAAGCGCAAATTATAATCAAACATATACGCTTTTAAAATCACATTTAGATTCCCGCTTAGCTTGTCAATTTGCTCACCGCGTCTATTTCCCGCGCCGTATTTTGTGGTGTTGCTTTTGCCGATGATATTTAGCGCGTAACCTTGAATCGTTAAGCCCACGCCATAGCCATTGCCAAAGTATTGCTGATAGTCTAGCTTTCCACCAGCGGCATTAAATAGCGAAGCGTAAAATTGCGTCCAAGGGCGAAATAGCACACTTGCGCCGTCTTTTTCGCCACCGCTTGTGCTAATAGAATTATGCGCGTAATCCATACCGCCTGAGTGGATTCCCGTATTGTTTTTATCATTTCCTAACACAAGCGCATCATAAAAGTCCAAAAAACCACTGCGAGTAGGCAAAGGCTCTGCCCCACGAGCTAAACCACCAAAATTTTAGCTCATCATTGGGCGCGACTTTGAAATGAATGTCGGCATTAAATCCCTGCGTATAGCCAGAAAAATAATCCATTCCCGACTCATATCTACCGCCTTTTAGGTTAAAGTAGTCGCTTTGAAAGTCTAAATAGGCGTTATGCAAGATATAGTTTCGCGCACCGCCACCTTTGCCGCCTACTTTTCCATTGCCATACCACGCGCCGACATAGGCACTATTTAGCCCACTGCCTGTGCTATTAGCATAGCCCCAATTAGTGCGTCCGTCTTTGGCAGTCGAATCATAGATTAGCCCATTACCCGCGATACCTACGCCGATTTTAAGTGCTTGAATCGCGCTTGAATCAATAAACGCCTTAAAATTATAAGTCGTATCGATTCGCCCAAATAGCGTGGTAAAAGTCTCAGTAGGATAAGCTCCACCTGTCTCAAATCCCACCTTGCTAAAAGTCCCTACGCTACCATTATAGCCGAAAAATTCCTCGTTCGTTTCTTGTGCCATTGCATTCGCAAGAGCCAAAGAAATCGCAACAAAACTAACAAATCGTTTCATATTTTCCTCCTTATGTTTTGATTTTGCTATGTTGCAAAACGGATTCTACCACTAAAATTACGATTTGTGTAATATATAATTTTTTATATAACTAAATTC
>JBNMHH010000216.1:0-3710 GCA_050872665.1 Helicobacteraceae bacterium | reverse complement strand
CTATACGCAATAAAAGCGACGTTATACACTTTTTATTAAAGATTTTACGATGATTTTAACCCAAAATGATGAGCAAAAACTGCGCCTTGATAGATTTTTAAGTGCGAATCTATCCATTTCACGCTCTCAAATTACGCAACTAATCGCTAAAAACGCCGTCCAAATAAATGGCAAAATCGCAAATAAAAGTGGCATTTTGCTAAAAAAAGGCGATGAGATTCATATATCAAAGTCGCTAAAATCATCGCTACTAGAGGGCGGCGAATCCCTTACGCCAAAAAGCAATCTAATTATCGAAAAAATCTATGAAGATGATGATATTTTGGCGTTAAATAAACCGCCATTTTTAGCCACGCACGGCGCACCGAGTTTGAAAGAAGAAAGCCTTGTGGATTGGCTAAAAGCGCATAAGATTCGACTATCAAATATTAGCGGGGAAATGCGTGAGGGCATAATTCACCGCCTTGATAAGCAAACAAGTGGCGCAATCGTGGTGGCAAAAAATAATATCGCCCATAGCCTTTTAAGTGCGCAATTAGCGGATAAATCAATGGGGCGAATCTATGTGGCGATTATTGATTTGCCCTTGCGCGAGGACTTGGAAGTGGAGTGCTATTTGGGGCGCAATCCTAAAAATCGCCTAAAAATGTCTAAAATTGTGATAAAAGATTCGCGCATAGATTCGCCAAAAGATTCGCGCTTGGATTCGCCAAAAAAATTAAGCGTAGATTCGCGCTTAGTTTCGCCCAAAATCCCGCGCGGTGTGCGATATTCTAAAAGCAAATTTATCAAACTTTTGACTTCCAAAGACGGCGCAAAAGAGCTAATTTGCGCACAGCTTTTCACAGGGCGCACTCATCAGATTCGCGCACATTTGGAATCGCTAAATCGCCACATAATCGGCGATGAGTTATACGGCTACAAAGGCGCAAATCGCGCAAAAAATGACAGCACAAATCCCACAAATCCCGCGCAATATCGCGTTATGTTGCATTCGTATTTGCTTTACTTGACGCACCCAAAGGATTGCAAAGATTCCGCAAAATTGCATTCAAAAAATGCTAAAATGCTATTTTTGGCAAATCTTTTTGACGATATGAATCATCTTTTAGAAAAACATTTTGATATGGAGAGAGTTAATGAAATCTTACGCGATTTACCTAACCGCTTTAGTTTTTAGCATTTTTTTTAGCGCGTGTTCGCAAATCACGCCAAGTTTAGAGGGCAGAGATTCGACTTTGCCTACAATCAAAAACATAAAAACGCTTAGCGATGTGGGCGCAATCGCCTTTGAATGGGAGCGAGTCGATGATGAGAGAGTGCGAGGAATCGCCGTTTATAGAGAGGAAAAAGACGGCGAAAAATTCGTCTTTAGAGAAATCGCATATTTGACAAACCCGCAAACCACGCACTTTGTCGATGAAAAGCTAATCCCAGAGACAAATTATCGATACATTTTTAGGAGCATAGGATTCACGCATTATTCCGCAGACAGCGCGATTGTGAGTGCGAAAACTTCCTTTATTGACGCAGTTGAGAGCGTTTTTGCATCAAATGACTATCCCAAGCAAGTAAAGCTGATTTTTTCGCCGCACCCAAATCCATCAATCTCGCATTATCTCGTGCAGCGCGAGATTGATGGCACATTTAAAACTATCGCACTTGTGAATCACCGCCTAATGCCAGAGTATTTTGATATGAATTTAGATGACGGCAAAACCTACAAATACCGCATAGTGGCTATCGACCAAGCACAAAATCCATCGCGTCCTAGCAAAGTGGTAACCGCGCAAACAAAAAATCCGCCCAAAGTCCCGCAAAATCTCACCGCCACGCAAAATTTGCCAAAAAAGATTATGCTTTCTTGGAGCAAAATCGCAGAGGCAAAGCAGTATTATATTTATCGCGCAAAGAGCGAAGATGGGCGTTATATCCTCCATAGCACGGCTACGAATAATCAATTTATCGATAGCGTAGGCGCAAATGGGGCGAACTTTTTTTATAAGATTAGCGCGGTGGATAGGGCGAATCTGCAATCCGCACAATCGCTTCCCGTAATGGGTGCTACGAAATCCGCGCCCAAAGCCCCGCAAATCACGCGCGGATATGTGGATAATAATGAGGCAATCATCGAGTGGGAGGGCGAAGTAGGCATTAAAAATTTTATGGTGTTTCGCATAGATTCAAGCGGAAAGCAAATGCGATTCAAAGCCACAGCAAATACTTTTAGCGACAAAGAAGTGAGCGCAGGGGGCGAGTATAGCTATTTTGTGGTGGCGATTGATGAAAATAATTTGGAATCTGAGCCATCAAATAAAGTGCTTTTGTCAATAAAATGATATTTTTGGTGATAAATGCCACATTTTTTTGCTAAGAGTTTGGATTCGCTAGAAAGTGTGGCGAATCGCAGTGGAGAATATTTTGATTTTATCCTAGAGGCGATAAATCCACGCGATAAATCCACGCTAATTTTAGCGCAAAATAAAAGCGATTCGGCGCAGAAAATTATGCTTTTAAAACAGCAAAAAAATGATAAATTTCTAGTAAAATTTAATAAGCATTTCAAAGTGCAATCCCGCGAGGCAATCAAAAACGCGCTTAAAGATTACGCAAAGCTCACAAATGCGGATATTATCGCACATAATTTAAATGCAAATAAGGCGGAGGCGCAATCAAAATATTTGCTAGATTCGCGTGGGATTTTGGGGCTTTTTGGCGAATCTACGCAATTTAGTGATTGTATGGTGGAAATCGGCTTTGGCTCGGGGCGACATATTTTAAATTTGGCGCAAAATAATCCAAACGCCCTAATCATCGGGCTTGAAATCTATCGCCCTGCGATTTTGCAGGTTTTGCGACAAATTGAGATTTTGGGATTACAAAATCTTTACCTTGCAAGTATCGATGCGCGGGTGCTTTTTGAGGTATTGCCACACGAATCTTTAAGCGCGATTTTTTTGCATTTTCCCGTGCCGTGGGATAAAAATCCACAAAGGCGCGTTTTTAGCGAAGTATTTTTGGCAAATGCGATTTGCACTCTAAGCCCACAAAATGGCAGATTCGAGCTGATTACGGATAGCAAGGAATATTTTAGCTTTGCCAAAAAATTAGCGCGAATTTATAAGTGTAAAATTACGATAAATCCGCAAAATGCGGTAGTTAGCAAGTATGAGGCAAGGTGGCAGAGATTAAAAAAAGATATTTATAAATTAGAGATTTTTCCGCAAATTAAGGGCAATTTGTTCTGGGGTAATCATTTGCGTTATTTCGGCGACAAAATTTCGCTCAATGGACGCACAAGTCCTATTTCGCTCATTTCGCGCCAAAATAACGCAAAGCACTACCGCCATTACTTCGATTGTCGTGGCTTTGCCACGAATCTAAAAAAATTCGTCATTGCGAGATTTGGCAACGCCGAATCGAAGCAATCCACAAAAAATAAATGTGCGTTAGCACCCCAAATCTCGCCCGCTTCGTGGTGCAAAAAATCGGAATCAAAGGGTGCAGTAGTGCCACCCGCCGATTTTTTGCTCGAATCGGAAAAGCGAGGCTCTCCCCCTAAACGCGAAAAGCGGCAGCTTTTGGCGCGTAGGGGGAGCGGGGCGGGGGGTGCAGCCCTTTTGCGAAAAGAAATCGGCGAATCTAATAGTAAGCGAATCGTAGGCGATTCTAATGTAGCTAAAATGAATTGCCACGATTCGCTTCGCGAT